>CAZCHA010000020.1:0-21278 GCA_964498175.1 uncultured bacterium | reverse complement strand
CAGATCCTTGAACAACACCACCTAAGGTGTCACCCAGATCCAACAAAGTGGAACTATATGTCCATTCTGCTTTGACAAAACCAAGAGACATGGAAATTACACATAATGTAGTTAATAACTTTTTATTCATTATGTTCTCCTTTGTTTTGTTGTTTGTGATTAAAAAATATGATAATTATTTTAGTTAGATTACTGAGAGTAAGAATACCAAATATTTCCCTACTTTTCAAGAACAATATGAAAAATTTTTACAACTGATAATACGAGAAATTAATCAATTTTACCGAATTACAGCGAACTTTAAAACTGCACTATCTCCCTTATGAATAATAACGTTTTTTTGATCTATTGATAGGATGTCTGATGTTACCAATATATGAGCTAAATATATTCCAGGGGCTACAACTTGCCTACCTGATGTTACCAAATTCCAAGCCTCGTCACCGCTACCGTCATTATGGGAAATATAATGGATTAGATCACCTCTTTCAGTAAAAACTCTTATGTCGCATTGTCCAGGAATATTCAGAAACATGATTTTATCTTTTTCACCAATATATTGATAATCCTTGGCTGCGATATGATAGGGATTAGGCACAATCCTTATGTCTCTAAGTGCATCCCCTGATTTTCTTCTAAGATAAGCTGGCTTTGATGTTTTTGTATAGAAACGGCTGCTCTTTAAAGGCCCTGTTGGATTGAGTTCGCCGGACTGGTTATTTGAGCCATTTGACACAGATTGAATATAATAATAATAAGAAATTCCTCTTTTGGCTGTCAGATCATCAAATGAATACGTCCCTTTTTCACCAGAATAAACTTGAGTATAGAGAGTGTCAGCTTTCCCTGGCGCTCTCCAAATTTCATATCCCGAAAAAGATGACTCTAATTCCGATTCACTTGGTTCCCACTTTAGAAATATTCTATCACCGCCCGATTGTACATCAAATAATGGCGGCGGTAAAGGCGGGGATGGAATTTGAAATCCAGAATTATAATTCCGATAGGCTCGTCCAAATGTCTTCAAAATTGAATCTTTACCCGTAAAAACCCATGCGTTTTTAAATATATTATTATTGGTCGTTTCAGACCCATCAGGCAAAATAAATGGAGGACTACCTTTATCCCACTCAAATCCTATTTCTTCACACATTGTTCGGTTAATACCATTAATGCCTTCCACTTCAACAATTGTTACACTTTCTCCATACGGAATATCAAAGGGACCATAAGTCACCATTGCATTCATTCCTCCCGCATCATTATGCATATCAAATGGTTTTATATTGTGGTTCAAATACGTGTCTGAGGTTGGGTCGCCCATGGCTATTTCATCAATACGTTCTGCGCCACCTAAGCCCAGGAAAGGTATTCCTGATAACATATCATAAAGGTTTGCCATTGCTGGCTCTGCAGATGGAGTCAAACTACCAATGGATGGATAGGTATCACCTGCGTGCCACCCTAAAAATAATGGTTGTTGTATATCATTTGTGGAGTCAACCCAATCCGTATCAACATGAATTACTCCTATGCCTGCATGATGCGGGGACATTAACCGACCATTCCCTTGGTAATATGGAGCACCGATTGTATTCACCTGTGAAACAGTTGCAGAACGGCCATACCATTGAAATACAGACCTTAACCATTGAGGGCTAGGGTCATCTTCAGTAATAGGCATTAAATAATTATCCGCATAATCTTCCCCACGAATCGTAACCCAAGAGTTTTTTCCCCAAGATTGTTGACCGTCAAACCGACTACCGGTTTCTCTTGGCAAACTATAGCGAGTGCCCCAGCCAGCCACGACGCCCTCTAAATCATTTGTAAGTTCAATTTCATCATCCCAATCCGTATTTCCTGTATTGGTAAATGTAAATACTTTAATAAAATAATTATCATGATATTGCTGACTAAAAGCAAAAATACGCCGCTCCATAGTTAGCCCCATGGATGTATTCACCCTGTTTACAACAATTCTATCAGAAGGAATTTCACTACTAACTGAATCTATTTGAGCATTATAGAAACTATTAATATCGGTACCATCTACATAGACAGTGGGTGGCATAAATTTTGCAACCTGATATAGCTCCATCGGAAAAATACTTGTCCCAATCTGGTTATCACTAAGAAGCAGGTACACCCCATAGTGACCCCATGAATACCCTTGATCATCCGTAAAATTTTTAGTGGCAATCCAAGTCCTTTTAATAACAGAATTATCTTGGTATAAATAATCTGCAGGCCAAATAAGACCCTCATAATAGGTATTATTCCAAGCTCTTTCACTTCCATATGCAGAAAAGTGACTTTGTAAAGAACCAACCTTAACATACCGTTTTAAAGTTTCATCAACCTGACTAGAAGCCAGAATTGGTAAAATTATAAAAAATAACCGTACTAAAATGGTATTCGACATTTAAAAATACACTGATATTCCAAAGTAAATATCACGTGGATTAAGAAAACTTACCGATCGGATATTGGGCATATCAATGTAAGCTTTTGAATCCAGTATCTCTTTCTCTTCTGCTGTGGGGTTTTGCCAATTTTCAGGGTCATATGGTTGATAATCAATTTCCCAAGCTCTGTATTCACCAATTCTATCATCTCCTTTCTCCTTCCCTTCTTCCCACGAAAATCTCAATGATTCTAAATAATCGATATAATCATAATAATCTGCAAACCCAGCATAGCTAATAAACTTATTATTGAAAAGATTTTTTACATCTAATAAAAATTCGACTGTTGTTTCTTTTAATTGTATTTTTTTTGAAAAACGTGCATCTGTGGTATAACTATCTTTCCACTGAATATTATTTGACACGCCAGGCAAGTTTTGTGGATTATATGTTTCAAATCCACCGGAATTATATTTATATATGAAACTGGATGCCCAATTGCCAAAAACGGATTGGCCAAAAATTTTAGGGCCAAAATTATTTGGTGATCTAATATGAGTAACAGCTTTTAAATAAGGTCTGGGCCGTGGTTTTGACTGATATTGATTTAAACTCTCATAATCCCGCTGCACATTCGGATCTTGGAATTGTTTTAATAATCCAAAATATCCTGAAGATTCAACTTGGTAGGTATAATTCACCATACCCGTTATCCAATTACCCAATTTTTTATTTAAGGTAATCTCAAGCCCTCGAATATCTTCATAATTATTATTCTCAATTCGATTGACTTGAACCGTCCCATTCATATTTTGATAATAAACCCATCCCGGTTGATTTGTAATATCCTTATAATACAAAGCCACATTCAGTAACAGGCGTCCTAATAAATCTGATGAATATCCTGTTTCATAAGCAATGGTTTTTTCAAATTCCATTCCAGGATCACCAATATGAGTCACTAACCCATTACTTTCCCTTTGTAACCTGAAACGATAAGATGACGAAGGTTCAGAATAAAAATGTCCATAATTAAAATATAATTTTGATTTATCTGTGATAGGATGAGAAATCCCTAGTCTAGGACTAATTGCATGAATGGGTTTTGATATTGCGGATGGTACATTTTCTTCAATATCGTGGCCATTCCCCTGTTTAAAATAATCATCGTATTCGCCTAAATCATAAATATCCGAATTTCCACTGGAGATATCACTGCGGATTCCAATATTTGAAATGAATCCTTTATACTCAATTTTATCTTGAATATATGCAAATAATCTATATGGCGAAGTGTCATAAATCATTGATCGATTCCAAGTAGACATGCTGGGACTTTCTGTGAAAGACCTTATTTTAAATGAATTGAGTATAGCCCCTACACCACTTTTAATATGGTGATTAATTCCAATTTGGTTAATGTAATCAACATCAATAATTGTGGTTGAATTAACTGATTCATCTCTTCCAAGATTCATCCAACCTCCAATCCCCATTCCATCAATACCAGTCTCAGCATATCCCCAATATCCAAATGGGGCCTCATCTAATTTTATTTCATTCAAACCGGGAATAATTTTATATGTTTTTGTTGTATCCCTTAATTCCATTTGAAAAGTATTATAATCATTAGATTGATATTGAATGGAAAATTCTAGGTATTTTTTTTCAGAAAACATGTGAGTCAAATTAATCCCAATAATTGATCTATTTATTAAGGAAGGAGAATAATAACCCGGCATAAATAACATGCTATTACCAGAAGAACCATTCAAGAGATTTGCTACTTCATAAGACGTGCGTAAATAAGTTCCCGTTGGAGTTGTTTTCCAAGAATATGGGGAAACTGATTGGATCTGCCCTTTTTGAAGAGAAAAATTGATTTTAGTTTTTTTTGTGAAATCAGATGTGAGCTTTAACAACCAAGAATTATCTTTAAAATCTTTATAGGATAATGGAAAAATAAATGCTTCATTTTCATTTCGGTAACTAAACAGAAAGCGAAGATTCCCTGCCAGTTCCGATACAAATGGGACTGGACCTGAAACAAATAAATCCATATTTTCATCAGGATGTTGGATAACACCATTACGTCTGTGTTGCCATTTGAAAATTTGTTGTGCACTCGCAGGTGTAAGATCATTAGATGTGTCATCGTCCTGCAATGTTGCATCTGCAATAGCATTCCACCCTTCAAAAGAAGGATATTGTCGTCTTGTATAGGCATCCCAATTCCCATTTTCAGTACCAACCCAGGCAACATCATTATCTAGAAATGGACGGAAAAAATATGAATCACTTGAATACAATGAATTGCCAAAATGTTTCTGGGCAGGGGGACTATGCCTAAAAGTAATTCCACCATGAACCTTATTCTTATCACCTTCAGCCAAAACAACATTTATAACACCTGAACGAATATTCCCATATTCTGCATTAAAGCCACCTGTTTGAACTTGAATTTCTTTAATAATTCCGATTGGAATTGATGTGTATGGGATATTAGATCTATCGTCGTTATAAGAAAATCCATCAACACGAAATAAAGATTCTCTTGTGCCCCCGCCCCTAATACTTAAGCCATTCACACCTGCTTGTAAGTCAAGAATGTCAGATATTTCATCTATTGGTAATGCTATTATTTCATCTGAACTAACATTGAACTGGCTATTAGAAATATCCAATTGAATATTGGGTTTACTCGCTTGGACAATCACTTCTTTCATTTTGATAGACTCTTGGGACATTGGAATATTGATTTGAGTTGTTTGATCAATTCCCACACTTAAATCATTGATCAAATATTTTGAGTATCCCATCATACTGGCAAGGATTTGATAATTACCAGGTGGAATATTCAGAAGTGTAAACCTACCATTCTCGTCAGTAACAGCACCGAAGGGAGTACTAACGATAGCAACATTAACACCGATTAATGGGTCTTCAGTTTCAATGTTACGAACAATGCCAGATATTTTCCCCGTAGTGCCGGGAAATAATAAATTATAAAAAAAGAAAAAAAGTAATAGGTTAAGTTTAAGGGATCGAATAATTATCGACATGAAAGAGAGTCATCAATCACGGCCGACCATAATAGCCTGCACCATCCATCCTTGTATCAATTTTCTGTACTCTATTTGTCTCATCAGTTTTATTAATTAAATAGAGAAATTCAGCATTACCCCAAGCCATATAACTAATCGGGGGAACAAGAACAGAAGAATAGAATCCGGAAGCTACCCCATCTTTGACCAAAACAAGCGGGTCAGTTTCGGAATCAGATCCTATAAATAAATCGCCAGAAGATGTTAGTGTAAAACACAATGCTGTTGCATCAATTATATTTACAGACCAATCATAAACAACTTCCAAATCACCCAAGGTTCCAGCTGTATCTAAAATTGGTAATCTATAAATAACTTTTTCAGAAGTTGTGTTCGAAGTTAGAATATAGACATGGTCTCCATATACCCTTAAATTAATGACATCAAGATCTCCCAAGTCTTTTACTTCAGTTACACCTGATGTAATTCCTCCATCATCATAAATATTGACAACATCAATTACAGAACCCGTTCCACCAACAAAAAGGTTTCCGTTCGCATCAAAATCCAGATCTGTGGCATTTCCATTCAATCGTTTAAATATTTCAGTATTCTCTTTTGGGGTACCCTGTTCATCTTTGTAAAGATATCGTTGATAATTCACAAAATAAATACTTCCAGTTGGGCCAATTTTCATTCCAGCTCCCTTGGCTAACGCACCAGACCATACTGAGGAATCTCCATTTGAATTCACCATCCAAAATTCTGCATTAGGAGAGCCATCCATTGACACATATAGATTTTCACTTAAATCCAAATCTAAGGAGTAAATATCAGTAAATTGGTCAAAAGGACCATATTCCTGAACAGCGGCTGTCAACCGGTAGAAACTATCAAGTTCACCAAATACGAACGCACCTTGTACTGCAACTTTAATCGTAACACTATCACTCACCAAATTAGGAGGAACAACAGATAGCTCCGTAGAAGTTGCATTAACTACATTCCCTAACATGCTATTGAAATAAACAACATTTTCAGAAAGCAAAAGTGAAAAATATTGACCCGAAATAATGATTGTATCAATTCCTGCAAATGCTCCATCTGCTGGGACGACCCCAGTGACTATTGGTGTTGTATTCCCTTTATCGTCTTCATCCCAAACATCATCTGGATAGTTTGGATCTTCACAAGAAAATATTATTAATAAAAGCCCAATGGATATATTTTGAATTATATTAAGTGCATTCTTCATTTTGCAATTCCAATACTTACTCTACTGACGTTGTCAAAAATTCCAAAGGGAGTTAAAGCATAATCAATAGAAAGGGGACCAATTTTCACTCCACCGCCATAGGTTAGGCCTCGTTCATCATAATTATATAAATAGCCCATTCGGAGGTTTGCTATCCTCATAAATGAATATTCCAATCCAATATTCATTCTTTCTGGATATGATCGAGGATGAAGTGCCTCTAATGCCAGTATTAACGATTGAGATTTATCAGCCAGGGGTGTGAAACCAAGCAATTCCAGTGATCCACCTATTCGGAATGTTAATGGGAGTTGAAATCCATCATATGAAAATTGAGTTTCATCACTAAAATTTCGAACTGACATACCAAATGAAAAGCCATGCCAATCTGTTTCATAGATAGTACCAAAATCAAAAGCAATGGCATCGGCAGTATTTTTTTGGACAATTTTTGATGTATCTGTAGCTGGGACAACATTATATCCTAGGTTTTGATACGCTTTTTTCACGTGTGCACCTACAGAAAAATTTTCCGATAATGCGCGGCCATATCCAAGCCCAAGCGAAAGTGCTAATGGTTTAAATATTTCTGTATCAATGAAGCCCTGTTCATTATCCCAAACCATCGTCCCTTGTAATTCTCCATAGTCTACATTATGCATTGTGAATCCAAAAACACCATATAATCCATTTTTCGGGCTAACGGACATACTGAAAGCTTCATGAGAAATTTCTGCAATCCATTTGTTTGAGCTAAAATTAAAATCAATTAATTGTTTTTGTCTAGACATTCCAGCAGGATTAAAGAATAAAGAAGATGAATTTCCAAAAATAGTTGTCATGGCATCTCCCATTCCACCGCCTCTTGCATCAGCTGAAATACTTAAAAATTGAAACCCAGTTTGAGCCAATTTTTTATTTTCAGATCCAAATACAATAGCGACTATAAAAACAAAAGTGAATATGTTTTTAATATTTTTCATTATTCTTCACTCCCGCCAGTAATTGTAATCAAGCTGGATTGTGTGATTGAATGAGATAAATATCCATCGGAAACAGTCAATGAAGGTGAAAAAATTCCAGAGTCAGAATAGGCGTGTTTTACAACAGAAGAATCATCTGATGTACTTCCATCACCAAAATCCCAAATGTATGATATAATTGGGTTAGTACCGTTAGTAGAATTATCAATAAAGCTAAGTGTATCTCCAATAATTCCTGTTAATGATGAAACAGAAAAACCTGCGATAGGAATAGAATTGGAGTTCATAAATACCATTTTTACTGACGAAACATTTGAATTCACCAGTTGGGCTAAATAAACACCATTCAAGGATGAATATGTATACCTAATTCTTATATCGGAACAACCTGCAATATTTACCATAGATGAAATTGTCCGGTCCGGTATTACTTCTTCACCACTTGCGGAAAATAAATCAAATTCACTTGATGAGTTTAAAGCCACATAATAAGAATCTGTGGTTTGGGGTGCGTACATCATAAAATAGGTCAATGAATCCACAGGTATTTTCCAATTATTTGAATTACTTAAAGCAACAAAGGATGTTGTGTCCGTAATTAAACTATCATAAATACCTGCCAATGTAAGCGAATCAGGATTAAAGGTATTTGCTGTAATTGATTCCATATTATTTAATATATCACAAATTGTATTATCAATTTCCAAAGGATTATTATATTCATTTTGAAACTCTTTTGTTAAGTCATTGCAACCAACCATTATTAGACCGATTAACAAAAGAATTAGCTGAAAATTGTATTTATTCATTTATCTACCTGATTACTGTGAATTTTCTAACTGTATTTCCCTCAGGCATGTCAAAGTGAGCTATATACAAACCACTCACTATAATTTGCCGTGAAGATGTTATTGAATTCCATGCTTCATCGCCGCTCCCATCCGAGTGCAGAATTGTATCTACCAAGTCACCTCTTTCAGTGAATATCCGAATTGTACAGACTGGAGGAATGTTTAAAAACATTAATCTATCTGGAGCACTAACTCCATACTGAAGATCCCGTGCAGATATATGGAAGGGGTTAGGTACAACCCGGATGTCATCAAAACTCTCTCCTGGAGGACGCTTTAGAAAAGCTGCTTTATTAGTCAATGTAAAAAATTTGCTACTATTTAAAACAATATTATCATTTGTACCATTATCAAATGCTTCCAGAAAGTAGTAATAATCAAATCCTCGTTCAGGAGTTAAATCTTCATACTCATTTACCCCAGCATCAAGGTTCCATATTGTGGCAATGGTCTCATCAACAGGGTTTATCTCACCCTGAGCTACATTATAACTGAATAATGTCGTATCAGGCTTAAACTTTAAACGATAAAGTGTATACCCCTCAAATCCTGGGTTTGACTCTGGTTCATTAGTCCAGTCTATTATAATTCGGTCTCCACCGGAAGTAACATTGAAAATTGAAGGCGGTTCAGGCGGTGCTGGCAAAGATTGACCCGATTCCATCAGATAAAAATTTTCACGCGCTTTTTTAAATGTTTTCACGATGGAATCAACACCCGTAAATACCCAGGAATTTTTATAGTGATTTTTATCACCTTCTGGTCCTCTATGATAATTATCCATCATGTGTGTATGCAAGGCTGACGATGTTGGCAAATTATCTGTGTGAGAATCGTTTTTCCAATTCTGTCCAACAAGGTAGCACATTTCCCGGCTGAGTCCTGCAGCACCCTCTGCCACTACAATTCGGATGCTATCACCAGGCGCAAGGGTATAAGGTCCAAAGCCAATACCCTGAGATGTCCCACCCGGGTTTGAACCGGTTCTGGGATCGTTGAACTGGTTTGCGTTTCCTGTACCAACAATCTCTGCCTGAGACAAATCCGGGTGACCAACGGTCATATAATTTGTGTATTCATTAATCGATTTTGTTTCATTATACTGATCGTTTCCTGATGTGGTTGGATCATCAGAAGTAATAAACCAGGTAGTGCTGGGCTGATTGATATCATCAGCGTTGTCAGAAGGACTTGTGTCCGCATGAAGTGTCACAACACCCACAAACTGGGCAGCGCCCAAATGCCCTTCACCCGGCGCATTGGGCCCACCAATATTATCAAAACTGGCATCTGAGTGATACCCTTGCCAGGAGAATAAGCCCCGAATAACTTCCCCATCATCATAGTACTGGTCATTGTTTGATGGCGTATCCGGATGCTCTCCAATCACATCGTTCATTGTATTATGTCCCCAAGCAGCGCTCTGCGGTAGCCAGCCCCCATCATAGACCATCCCTTCCCTGCTAATAGCGTATCTATACTGTAAATACACTTGAAATCCTTCAAGGGTCTGATCATAGCTTGTAGTGCAGTCCTTATCAAAACATCCATTATTGGTAAAAACATATTCCTGTATATGATAGTTCTGGTGTTCAGGATGAGAAAAAGCATAGACAGTGCGTTTCATCTGAACACCTATTGATGTTTGCACTGTATTATTAATTCTTCTGTCTGAAGGCAAGTTTGGATCTACATTATCCACTTTATCTAAATATTGTAAATTTGTAGCAGGGTCACCATCAACAAATACATTTGGATGGTCATACTTCCCATCCATAGTCATTTCTACTGGAATCGTTTCATTCTCTATATCCAGATGCCTTGGCCCGGCATGGACAACCTTATATTCATAGTCTTTGTTAACAACAGGATCATGAAAGTTGGCTGCACCCAGCCACAATCCTTTTGCAGCTTGGTTATCTTGTACACGATAAAAAGCTGGAAACCGTAAGCCATCCTGCTGATCCGAGACCTGCCCCGTTCTGCCAACTTCAATCTCACAGCCAGCTGCTGAGTACCAATTGTGCAAATCTCCTATAGACATCCATTTAACTTCCTGGGCATAAGAAACCGCTAGTAGCAGTCCTAACAACAATTTATTTTTCTTAGAAATCATAACTGATATTGATACCAATAAAAATATCCCTTGGATTTAAGAAAACATAGTATCCCTGGTTGGGCATATCTATGTATTGTTTATTATTAATAACATCATCGTAAAAAGATTTGCTCACATTCTGCCATCCACCTGATTCTGTCCACTGTACAAACTGGTCTGTAGCACTATTGAAATAGATAGGTCTCTCACTGGGGCTGGAGATATAATTAATATCCGATACCCATTCCATGGGTATAAACTCAGTGCCATCTTTTCTAACATCACCTGGTTTGTCATCGCCTGAAAAATAATTATAGCCCAGTTCACCTGCTACATCATCGGGTAAGTGCAGCGACTGCATATAGTAATTATAGTCAAACCCATCTTCAAACCCATAACCTGAAAAGGTTTTGGTGTTCAAAGCATTATAAATATCAGCATAAACTTTCAGATTCAATTTTCCCATGTGAAATATCTTGGAAAATTTCAGGTCAATATTATAATTATTCTTATACTGAGCATTATACTCTATCCCGGGTACATTGTTAGGGTTGTAGGTAAACCAGGATCCGGCAGACCAACGGCTAATCACATTAAGATGCCAATCACCCAGTAAGTGCTGATTAAGCACTTTAGGACCAAAAGCTAGTGGTGTATGGAAATCCAGGACTGATTTCAATCGTGGGATTGGTCTGGGTTTGTATTGTTTTTCATTATTCAATTCATAGTTACGCTGGTCAGATGGATTCTCATAGTACCTGCCCAGTCTAAAATAGCCTGAAGTATTAACACGGTATTCATAATTCATAAAACCTGTGAGCCATTCTCCCCTCACCCTGGATAGTTCAAGCTCAAAACCTCTAATATCTTCATAGCTGTTTGCAGTCAACCTGTAATAGTTCACCTTACTATTCGCACTGATAAATTTTGTATAATCCTGCTGGTCTGAGATATCCTTATAGTACGCAGATAAATGAATCAGATATGATTCTAAGAAGGATTGATCAAAACCAATCTCATAGGCTATAGTGTTTGCCATAGCAAGGGTTGGATCCCCAATCGTAAGTACTTCTTCACTGAACCCTCTCCTTACTCGGTAAAGGTCTTGTGCAATGGGCATCTGCTGATAGTGTCCATAATTAAAATAGAGTTTTGATGTTTCAGTGATCGGGTGGGACAGTGCCAGCCTTGGTGATAGTTGTACCTGAGGATCCAAGCTTATCGTTTCAAAAGTTTCTTCTGCAGCAGCCGTATAGTTAGATGAGAAAAAATCATCATTATAATCATCTATAACATACCACTCACCATTAGGATTTAAGACATCAAGGTTCAAACCGGCTATAGCAACAAAACCCTTATACTCCAGTTTATCCTGGACAAAAAACGAAAGACGGTATGGGTTCACATCCATGAGTGACCAATAGTTCCCTGATGGAAGGAATTCATTCTGGGATCCATACTTAAGATCAAGCTTAGATAATACCAATTCACCACCTGTTTTTAACTGGTGATTATTATTAAGCTGTCTTGTATAGTTGCCCTTGAATGTCACTGTCCTGACCCTACTGGAATCTCTGGATGTGCTTATGGCTCCTCCAAATGCCAGCCTGCCTTCAACACTGAACAGAGGACCACCAAAAAATCCAACCGGTGCTTCATCAGCAGTCCAGAGATCATCTCCTGAACCAAAAATCTCATATGTTGTTACTGTATCACGCCGTGCTCCGTGCCCGGTTATGTAATCTTTTGAGTCAATCTTTAAAAACAGATCAAAAAACGCGTCATTGTTTATGAACCGGGTATACTTTAAACCATGTGTTGAGTTTTTAACTTGTGTGGGTGCCCAATACTCATTGGTGTATAATCTCCAGGGCATCGTAAACCCTGAACTATTAACTTGACTGGCAAGATCCCAGACATCATTCATGATGGATGTACCACCGCCACGAGAAAGTGTGGTCCCTTCCATATTTCCATTATAAAAAGAGTAAACTAGCTTAGAATTATTAGATAGATCAGATGTGAGTTTCAAAAGATATGATTGCTTATAAAGCCCCGGACTGCTTACTTCATATAGGTACATATCCTGCTCGTGCAAAGTTGATAGAAAGAACCGCAAATTACCAAATCTGGAAGAAATAAACGGTACTGGTCCGCCAAAACCAGCATCAATATTTACATCCGGTGACCGAATTGCACCATTTAGACGATGTTCCCAGGTAAATAGTTTTTTAACTCCGGCCGGCGTTAAATCATTATCTGGATTATCATCCGCCAATGTTTGTTCTGAAATACTGTTCCACCCATCGAACGATGGATACTGTCTCTGTTGGTACTCGTCCCAAGCACCATTATTAGTTCCTGTCCAGGATACATCGTCATCCAAGTAAGACCTAAACCAGAAAGATTTTGCATCAAAAGGAGACATCCCAAAATGTTTTTGACCAGCAGGCGATTGGCGAAAACTGATTGATCCTGAATAACCTTCTTTTTTCCCTTCTTTGGTAACAACATTGATAACACCGGACCGTGCATTTCTATATTCTGCACCAAAGCCACCAGTTTGGAGTGATATATCCTGTATAGCGCTTAATGGGATTCCAGTAGTTGGCTCACTGGTTCTTTCGTCATTTAATACTAAACCATCCACCATGAATTGTGTTTCATTATAGCTACCACCGCGAACGGATAGACCTGAAACACCAGCAGAAAGCCCTACCACTTCAGCTACACTGCTCACCGGCATTTCTGATATTTTCTCCGATGAAATTGATTTTTGACTGGAAGCCACATCCACCTTTACTAGTTTCTGATTTGCTTGAACAATAATCTCTTCACCCTCAATTGCTTCTACAGATAAATCCACATCTATAACAGCTGTGAGATCGATTTCAACTCTTACTCCCGTTACAATTTTATCCCCATAACCGATCATATTAACCCGGATGTCATAAAAACCAGGAGGGACACTTAAAATATGATAATACCCTTCTTCATCCGTTGCCGCTCCAAGTGTTGTTCCAACCAGCATTACATTTGCGCCAATAAGAGGATTATCAGATGTAGCATCTGTAATTACACCAGATATCTTTCCTGTGATGCCTGAGAATAGATAGGATTGAATAACTATAAGTAAAGTTAAAAATCTAAATAATTTCATCTCTTGAAGATAATAGTTTGGAAATTAGGGTTGCAATAAAAAACAATCTATAAATGTTGGGAATAAGTTTACCACTTTTTTCGCCATTGAAGATTTGGATTCTGTTCTTTGAATCCTAGGGTTTCATAAACGGCAGAATGTATTCGTTGTCGCCAGTCAAAATATTTTGGTTTTTTCCAAGAGCGATTAGGGTGAACCGCATTTGTTAACAAAATAACTGTGATCTGATTCTCTGGATCAATCCATAAGGACGTTCCTGTATATCCAGTGTGTCCAAAACTTTTATCGCTTAAATATACTCCACCAGATGCTTCACCATCTGGGCTGTCCCAACCTAAACAACGGGAACTTCCTTCCACAATATTTGCCCTTTGTATAAATAGGTTTACCGTTTCTGTTTTGAAAATTCTGGTCCAACCATAAATTCCTTTATTCAGCATCATTTGTGAAAATCGCGCCAAATCTCGTGCTGTAGAAAAAAGACCAGCATGCCCTGCGACCCCACCAATGCTATGGGCATTCTCATCGTGGACTTCTCCATGTATCAACCCAATTCTATATTGGACAGAAATTTCTGTTGGAACAATTCGGTGCAATTTTTCTTTTGGCGGATTATAAAATGTAGATATCATACCCATGGGTTGAAAAATAAGTGAGTCGACGTATTTATTTAAAGAAATGCCACTAACATTCTCTACTAATTTCCCTAGCATTATAAGACCAATATCAGAATAAACTACTTTCTCACCAATCTTTGTTTCCGGTTCACTATTATATAAACTATCTAATCGCTCTTCTATACTTGAATCCATTAAATAAAATTGTTTAAATGGGGCCAGTCCAGAAGTGTGTGTCATTAAGTTACGGATAGTGATTTTTGACTTTTGATCAAAATACTTAACCTGCTTCCCCTTGAATTCAGGTAAATATTTTACCACCGGATCATCCAATTGAATTTTTCCTTCTTCATATAATTTCATTATGGCTGATGTTGTAACAATTACTTTTGTAACGGAAGCTAAATCAAAAATATCACTGGTGCGTGTTTCCCTTTTTTTATCATAGGTGTGAAATCCAAATGCTTTTTTTGCAAATATCTTTCCATCCTTTGCTGCAAGTAAAACACCACCGGGCCAAGCCTTGTCTTGGACTGATTCTTCTAATAATTGATTTAATTTCTTGTCTATTATACCAATTTCACCTGGCATCACCTGAATGATTTTGGTTCCTGGGAGGTTTCTATTCTTTTTTAATTGTATTTCTTTTTTTTCTACTACTAAACCTTCTCCAATGGCTGCTACCCCTGGAATTGAAACAGGAAGTTTTCCGGATATTTTATTCTTCCCTAGAAGGGCATTGACTAGCGCAGTCTGCATAACCGAATTGCTTTTGTAGGCACAAAGGTAAACCGGAATCTCCGGAAATTCCTGAATTAAATAAGGTGTTCCAAGACTTGCAAGGACAATACGATCTGTTTTACTCATTAAAGTGCGAAGGAATTCTGTCTCATTTCCTGGAAGAAATATCCTGTCTTTATTTGCTTTTGGATTGGCAAATGCATTTACCAGCACCAAGGCATTATCAGGGATTTCATTTAGAATAGCATTTAAAACAACTTTTGAATCAGATTCATCAATTTGAAGCGGTTTTATCTTTAGCCCTGCTTTTTTAAGCCCTTTTGTTACAGTAGACATTTCATGATTATTTCCTGAATCATAAATATCAATCGCATAGAGTATATCCGAATTATTTGTACTAAAAGGAAATATATTCGAATCGTATTTCACACATGTAATTGCTTCTTGGGCAATTTGTTTGGCAATCAGTTTATGCTCTTTCTTATGGTAACTATTATAATAACTATCTAATGATATTTTAGTGGACTTATGGAGCAATAGCTTTTCTTTCATTTTTAGTATTTTTAAAACTGATTCATTAATTCTATGAATTGAAATTTCTCCATCATTAACAGCTTTTTCAATGTTATTTATAGATCCTTTTAAATTGTAGTTTTGAATAATGACATCACTTCCCGCTTTAATCGTTTCTATTAAAGCAAATGTATCAGAAAAATTTTTTGATATACCACCCATTGACATAGCATCAGTAATTACAACACCTTTGAAGCCAATTTTTTCTCGCAGAATAGATTGTATCCAAAATGGAGACATTGAAGAAGGTTTATCTGCTTCTGGTTGATAATCCGGTGCATGAACATGTGCTACCATAACCGCATCTACACCTGCATCAGATATGGCTTTAAAAGGAGGAATTTCAACAGACCATAGACGGGCTGAATCACTTGGAATCATGGCTAAAGATGAATGAGAATCTGTTTCAGTATCACCATGACCGGGAAAATGTTTTGCCGTCGCTAACATTCCATGATCCTGGAGCCCCTTCATAAGAGAAATACCAAATTCGCTCACACCATTTGGGTCTTCTCCAAAGGATCTCGTATTAATAATAGGATTTAAGGGATTATTATTCACATCAACCACAGGAGAGAGATTCCAATGAACGCCTACTGCTCGCGCTTCTTTAGCAATTATTTTTCCAACCTGATAAGCATTATTAGTATCCGAAGTAGCTGCAATGGCCATAAGTGGTGGTAAGTCTGTCCCAGAAGGGAATCTTTGATTAAGACCATACTCAATGTCTGCATCAAATAAAATAGGCACTTTTGAAAGTGTTTGCATTTTATTCACCAATGCTATAGAGCTACTAGCATCACCATACCACAGATGGATCGTCCCAATACCATCGGACTCAATTAATGATTTTATTTCTCTCCATTTTTCCAAAGATACATCATTTAAACGCATGGTCATCCTGTAAACCATCATTTGCCCAATTTTTTCCCGGAGAGATAATTGACTCAAAGTTTTTTCTGCCCAATTTTTAGAATCTTGAGTTCTAGGAAATGTTGAACAACTCGTCAGTGTTAAAAGGATAAAAAGAGATGTGGGTAACAGATATTTATTTAACATATATATTTTTTCAATGAAGATGAAATATGATTAATTAATATTGGATTCCTTAAACGCATTTTCAAAAAATGATAAATGTTCATCCAATGATTTTACCCAATAAACCCAAGTATGGCCCCCTGGTTTCTCGATATATGTATGTGGAACATTTTTTTCAATTAAACGATTATGAAGAGTTCGATTAATATCAATAAAGATATCATCATATCCACAATCAATTAAAATGGGCATAAATTTTTCAGGAATCGATTCGACCATATTGGTAACAGAATGAGAGTGCCAACGATCCGGAAAGGTCTCAAATGGACCCAATATTTCAGCAAGTTCCCATTTAACGGTTGAGAAGGTTAAATCCACTCCGGAACTGATTCCAGATACAGCATCAAATAATTCTGGATGCCTGATGGCTAAATACAATGCACCGTGTCCTCCCATACTTAATCCTGTAATCCCAAACTGGTTGGTCTTATATTTTTTTTTAATCCATGGAATTAATTCATAAATAAAAAATGTTTCATATTGACTATTATTTTTCATGGGACTATCAAAATACCAGCTATTTGGACTTCCATCAGGGCAAACTATCATCATTTTAAAATCATCTGCTCGCTTTACTAAATTTGTATGGTTAAACCAATTTTTATAATCTCCACCATATCCATGTAATAATAATAAAACCGGAACACTCGAATTTTCACTGCTAAATGAGTCTGGTAAAACAATAATTGTTGGAATATTTTTTTTCATTGTAGTGCTGAATATTTCTACTGTTTTGGCTTTTCCGCCCCACAATTGACAAAATACCAGAATGACCATCATAAAAAGGTTTTTCATAGAGACCCCAATTTTACAAACTAGATTTCTTTCCCTCCCATATTTCTTTTACTTTTTCAGGATAACTCGATTTAGTTATTCATGAATCAAATTATTTATTTTATTTTTATTAGATGAATCAAACTCTCGAACGACTCATTGGACAACTAATTATTGCAGGGTTCCGCGGAACAAATGCACCATCCGATTCTCCTATTGCCAACTTTATAAAAGATTATAATCTAGCAGGTGTAATCCTATATGATGAAGATGTTAAAATTGGCGGTCTTGGCTCACGTAATATTCAATCTCCCGATCAATTAAAAGACCTTTCGGATCAACTCCAGTCTTTTTCTAAAAATGGCCTATTCATTTCCATCGATCAAGAAGGTGGTGGAACTAACAGATTAAAATCTAATTACGGATTTCCAGAAACTCCGTCATGGAATCATATGGGATTACTCAATAATGATCTTATGACTCTACAATTTTCACAAACAATCGCATCCACACTAAATAACTGTGGAATCAATGTCAATTTTGCACCTGTACTGGATCTGGACTATGGTGATGAAACAGTTATTGGGAAAGCGGAAAGAGCAAATTCTCATCTTCCAAAAACTGTGATCCACCATAGCAGGATCTTTATTCAGTCTTTGAGAGAGAATAATGTTATTTCTTGTGGTAAACATTTTCCTGGGCAAGGGTCCGCCTTTGGGGATACGCACAAGGGTTCCACTGATATTTCTGAAACCTGGACGGTAAAAGACCTTCTCCCTTTCGACGAGTTAATTAAATTCGGTGACCTAGATATGATCATGGTTTCTCATACATTTGATAAAAAAATGGATCCTAATTATCCTGCATCCTTATCACATATAATTATTACCAATATGCTTCGTAATGATCTAGGATTTAACGGAGTGGTAATATGTGATGACCCAAGTATGAATGCCATTTCAGATCACTATGATTTAACTGAATCTTTTGAATTGATGTTTAATGCTGGGATTGATCTTTTTTGCCTCGGAAACAATTTGAATTACGACCCAGACTTTATCCCAAAATCCGTTTCATCCATGTGTCAGTTAATGAAATCTGGGAAAGTTACAGAAGATAGAATTCAACAATCCATTAATCGAATCGAGTTTTTAAAAAAGAAATATAATATTCATGGCTGATTCCTATACCCTTGGAATTGATTGTGGTGGAACAAAAGTCATGGCCCAATCTGTTACATATAATTCTATAACGGGCTTGGTTTCCCCAGGTGAATTTCAACTTGAAGTAAATTATTCAGATTCACCCAAGTGGAACTCTAAATTTATTCCGGTACATTTAGATCTTCAGCGGCAGGAATTTTCCGAAGGGAATATTTACCTCACACAACCAGAGATAGATCAAGGCAATGTCATTGTAGAAACAATCCAAGATATTATTTCTAAATCTGAGTCAGATTCTATCGGGCTCTGTTTTCCAGGAATCAAAAATGATCACGGTGTAGTGATCATGGCAAATGGACCTAGGATTCCTGATTTGTTGGAGAGAATCCAAGGAATTGATTCAATACCACATGACTCAGATTGCTGTGTTTTGGGCGAATGGAAATCCACCGTTGGTAAATTGCAAAACTGTGATAATGCCATGTATATTGGCGGTGGAACGGGTATTGCAGACGGGATCATCTTGAAGGGCAAAATGATTGATTTCAATGCAAGGATTGATGTTAAACGCTCTTGGGAATTAATAATACCATCGGGCGAGACTATTGAATCCTGTCTTTCTCCAAAATGGATGATCCACCAATGGAATTTATCTCAAAGAGAAAAAGTTGAAACTTTAGATCAACTTTCTCAAAACCAAAATGCTAACACTATTTTTGAAAAAGCTACGGAAGCATTTTCATTTTTAATTCAAAATCGAACCCAGTTTTTTAAAGCTAATCATGCTAAAATTGAAAAAATTGTCATCGGTCAACGATTAGGAATATTTATGGCTAATACTAAATTAATATCATTACTTGAGTCCAATACAGATATTCCATTTGACTATTCTACCGATCGCCGGACAGCTGCTTTGGGCGCCGCCTGGAAAAGAATATGCTCGTAAAAGGACAAATACCGTCCCATGAGCCTGTTGTTTCTATTGGATTAATTTTGCCGGAAGACAGAGTTCAAAAATTGCTAATTATGGATGTTGAGAACAATCGCTCTTTTAATATTAACCTATCGAAAGAATCCAATTATTTTCCAACTTCGACCTATAAACTTTCATCTGTAAGAGCTGGCCGTGGATTCCACTGGGACAAACAAATTTCTATTACTGTTGAAGGTGAGTTGGAAATCAAAATTGTGGATGAATGCCTTTTTGTTATTAATCACATTCCACTGGAAAAATACATAATTTCTGTGGCCACATCAGAAATGAGTGGTGAATGTCCACAAGCCCTTTTGGAATCTCAAACTGTCGCCGCCCGTTCTTGGCTTTTGGCAGCTGTAGAGCAGAAACATGTCGATTTGGGAATAGATTGCTGTAACGATGATTGTTGTCAGCGGTACCAGGGAATTGAAAATTTGACAGATGCAGCGATTTCTGCTGCAGAAAAAACTTGGGGTCAGGTGTTGATTCACGATGAAAAAATATGTGATACACGGTATGCCAAATCTTGTGGCGGAATTTCAGAAAATAATGAAAATGTTTGGGATAGTGATCCGAAGCCCTATCTACGCGCAATTCATGATGGAAATAATTCAGCCCTCCCAAATATCAAGTCTGAATTAGATTTAAAAGTGTGGTTAACTGAACTACAAAATTGTTATTGTGGTCCGGAATATGTACCAGAAAATGATCTTAAAAAATATTTGGGACACGTGGATAAATCCGGAAGTTATTTTCGATGGAATGTTTCATTTTCTCAAGAAGAGTTAACGCAACTAATTTCTGAAAAAACGGAACGTACGTTCGATTCAATTATATTACTTCAACCCCTAAATCGCGGTATATCAGGACGAATAACCCAACTCCGAATTGATGGCATTTCCAAAGGTGAGCCAACTAATATTACCCTGAATAGTGAATATGAGATTCGTCGAGTTCTGCATCCTGATTTTTTATATAGTTCCGCCTTTATTATTGAAACAAATTCCGACCTCAATTCTCAACCATCTCAGATTAAATTAAGAGGAGCTGGTTGGGGGCATGGCGTGGGCTTATGTCAAATTGGTGCATTAGGAATGGCTTTAAACGGCTCTTCTTTTGAAAACATACTTTCCCATTATTTTCATTCAACTGAATTAAAAAATATATATGACTGAAGTACTATCTCTTCACTGGATTGATTGGACAATCATACTGATTTATATCGCTTTTTCATTGGGCGTTGGAATATATTTTTCAAAGCGAGCAAAGTCTAGCACAGAAGAATATTTCCTATCAGGACGGTCCCTTCCATGGTGGATTGTTGGAACATCAATGGTCGCTACCACTTTTGCGGCAGATACACCCTTAGCCATTACAGAATTTGTTCGCGGACCGGGAATCTGGCAAAACTGGTTCTGGTGGAACTTGCTTATGGGATCCCTTTTAGGTATTTTTCTATTTTCACGATTATGGCGCCGAGCCGAAGTTTTAACAGATAATGAATTATTAGAAATAAGATATAGTGGAAAGCCCGCAG
>CAZCHA010000019.1:0-22019 GCA_964498175.1 uncultured bacterium | reverse complement strand
TAAAGAGTTCCAAACGATTGATTTCCGGTAAGTCTGTATATTTCTCGTTGAGTTCTCCAAAGAAGATCCGCTGGAATGCCCACAGGAAATAAGCTGCGTTGAGCAGAATACCAATGGTGGAGGCGATCACGATACCTTTATAAACAGGAAATGCGCCAATAAAACACATGGCTTCGCTGATAAACCCGGAAAATCCCGGGAGTCCAAGTCCGGCAAAAAAGACCATAGCTGTGATTCCGGTATATATTGGCATTTGGGCTGCCAATCCACCAAAACCTTCTATCTCTCTATGATGTGCACGATCATAAATGACACCCACTAAAATAAATAGCATTGCCGAAATAGTTCCATGATTGAACATTTGGAAAACAGCACCACCGAGTCCTGCTTGAGCGGCTTTTAAATTCATACCATTAGCTTCCCCCGCTGCCACTATAGCCGCCATACCAATCAGGGAATATCCCATGTGATTAACACTTGAATAAGCCACCAGTTTTTTCAGATCTGTTTGAGCCAGTGCACAGAGTCCACCCCAAACCACATTTATAAGTCCAAGGGCAGCTAATGCTCCGGAAAACCAATACACACCATCGGGCATTAATCCATAATTAATTCTGAGGATTCCATAAACACCCAATTTCAAAAGGATTCCTGCCAGGAGTACAGAAATTGCCGTGGGTGCTTCCACGTGTGCCAAGGGTAGCCAGGTGTGGAATGGGAAAACCGGTACTTTGATTGCAAATCCTATAAATAAAAGAATCCAAATAACCTTAATTGCACTCATCCCCCACCACATTACACCATTCAAAGCTTCTGGTGCAACACGCATGAGTTCTAAAATATCAAATGTTTTTCCACAGGTAAAGTATAGCCCTAGGATACCAACCAACATGAGCACAGAACCAAACAATGTGTAAAGAAAAAATTTAATGGCTGCATATTCACGTTGAGGGCCACCCCACATCCCAATCAAAAAATACATGGGCAACAACATCACTTCCCAGAAAATGTAGAACAGGAAAAAATCCATGGACAAGAAAACGCCCATGATTCCAGTATCCAACAATAGGAAAAGAGCGAAATACCCTTTCACAGCCTTGTTGATATTCCAACTGACAAACACGCCAATAAAACACAGAAGTGCTGTCAAAATTGCCATGGGTAGGCTCAATCCATCCACGCCCAGTATATAGGTAATGTTGAAGGACGGAATCCATTCTGCCCGTACCATGAATTGCATACCTCCATCCCCTGCATCATAATTCTGCCAGAGAACCATAGTCAACAAGAATTGCAATCCGGTTGCAACCGCGGCAGTGATCTTGATCACATCATCTTTATCCCGCGGAATAAATGCAATGGCCACCATCCCAATGATGGGGATCCAAATTATCCAATTGAGAATATTTTCCATTCTCTCCTCACCTTACTCGTTCGAGTTAAAACGACTGAATAACCATTAAAATGATTATCCCTGCTGTCACATACAGCAAATAATTTTGAAGTTTTCCGGTCTGAACTTTCTTAAACATAGACCCCAGATTATCAGCGATTCGGCCAAAACCATCCACCAGTATTTGGTCGATGACATCATAATCAAATTTACCAGTGACGCGGCTGGCCCAATCGGTAACGCGTCCAAATCCATTAATAAAATATTTATCATACAATTCCCAGTCAATCCAAGCGATCTTGTTCGCCAAGCGAAGGGTGGGTTGATACAAATATTTATCATAATTTTCATCAAAATAATATTTATTCAAACTCCAGTCATACATAAATCCCGCCCGATTGCCCCATGTTTCAGCAGAGAGAACCTTCTTTAAATACATTATAACAGCTAAGCCAATGCCCAATGCTGCCACTCCAATTGAAATACCCATGGTAAGATTATGAGCGTGATGAGCACCTTCTTCGATTGCATGTGCACTAAGATTCCCAGGAACGACAGCAGTCATGGGTTTTACTAGAGATGTAAACCAACTTCCGTGGATTGAAATGGGATTATAATGCGGTAACGTGTACCAAATGGCAACACTCAAAGTACCCAGCAGAACCAAAGGACCTGTCATTTCTTTCGGTGACTCATGAATATCATTGATCAATTCCGGTATTTGGGGTTCGCCATGGAAGGTCATGAACATCATGCGGAACATGTAAAAAGCTGTAATGGTTGCTGCACTGAAACCAAATACGGGAAGTAAAAAATGCTCCGGGTGGTGTTGAGCAAATGATAAAGTACCTGCTAAGATTGCATCTTTTGATAAAAATCCTGAAAATAGCGGTACACCAGCAATAGCCAAGGTACTGACCAGCATGGACCAATAAGTAATGGGCATTTTATCCTTTAATCCACCCATATTTCGCATATCTTGCGGATCACTCTCATGGTCGTGTTTTTTATGGAGTGCATGATGCATAGAATGAATCACAGAGCCAGATCCATAAAATAAATTTGCCTTAAACATAGCGTGAGTCAGTAAATGAAAAAATGCAGCAGTGTAAACACCGGTTCCCACAGCAAGAATCATATATCCTAATTGGCTGACCGTAGAATAAGCTAAAACTTTTTTAATATCATTTTGGGTAATGGCGATAGTTGATGCAAACAGCGCTGTGAATCCACCCACATAAGCCACAATAAGCAATGCGTCTGGTGTTAAAAGTGGAAAGATCCGAATCGTTAAGTATACTCCGGCAGCAACCATAGTAGCTGCATGCATCAAGGCGGAAACGGGTGTGGGACCTTCCATGGCGTCCGGCAGCCAAATATGTAGAGGAAATTGTGACGATTTACCCATTGCGCCTAGAAATAATCCTACGCCGGCCAAAGTCAGTGTTGTGCCAGAAATCATTCCTGTGGAAACACCTTGGAAAATATCACTAAATACAAAGGAACCTATGGCTGTAAAGATCAGCATGATGCCAATAAAAAAACCAATATCGCCAACTCTATTGGTCAGGAAAGCTTTTTTAGCAGCGTTTGCTGCTGAATCTTTTTCGAACCAATGACCGATTAACAGGTACGAACTGACGCCAACCAATTCCCAAAACATATACATGGAAATTAAATTATTCGCTAGAACGATTCCATTCATAGAAAAAGTAAATAATCCCAGATATGCAAAATAACGGGAATAACGAATATCGCCTTCCAAATATTTTATTGAGAAAATATGGGTACAGGTTGAAATGAGTGCTACAACCAGCAACATAATTACAGTGATATTATCAACCAAAAATCCCAATTGGATTGAAAAAGCACCCATGTCCAACCAGGTAAATGATGCTTCTTGCTTGAAATCCGGATCATTACCCAAAAGCATGGCCACAAACATCGCAATGGATAGAATCAAGGTAATGATAATGGCACCAATGGAAACCCAATCACCCTGACGGGGAAGTCGTTTTCCAAAAAAGATCTGGATCACAAATGCAGCCAGCGGCAAGAACAGGATAAACAGGGAATAATTAATAAAAATATTCTCCATTATTCTTTCAGCGCCGACGCTTCATCCACATTAATGGTATTCATGTTATTGTATATATTGATAATGATCGCCAAGGCTACAGCTGCTTCTGCTGCTGCCAAGACTATCACCAAGAGCGCAAAAATATGGCCATCTATATTCATACCACCAAATCTGGAGAAGGCCACAAAATTTATATTGGCTGCATTTAGTATCAATTCAACACCCATGAGAATCGCAATCCCGTTGCGACGGGTCATAACTCCGAAAACCCCGAGAGAAAACAATATCGCTGCTACGTATAGATAAGTATTGAGTTCCTGCATCAATTCTCCTTCCGAGATAAAAGTGCTGCACCAATTAAAGCACCTAATAAGAGTACGGAAATAGCTTCAAAGGGAAGTAAATATTTTGTGAGTAACAGGGTTCCTACTTCAGCAACAGTTCCAGCAGGTTCAAAAGCATCAGCCTGGTACCATGGTGTCTTTGAAATAATCAAACTGATCAGAATCATAAGCCAAATGGCTAAAGCTCCACCAACGCCCTGCTGGACATTGGTTTGGGATAAGCGCACCGATGAAATTCGATTGGTCAGCATGATTCCAAAAATGATCAAGACCAGAATACCACCTATATAAACTAGTAATTGGACCCCAGCAATAAAATCAGCCCAAAGAAAAACATATATCCCTGCTACACCAAATAGTGTAACCAAAAGGGCTATAGCGGAATAGATCAATTGATTACTCAATACAACTACAGCAGCCGATAGAACCGTCAAAGCAATCACAAACCAGAATGAAAATTCAGTCATTAATCCTTAGTTCCATTTTCATCCAAGACTTTCTGCAAACCATCTTTCGTTCCCTTTTTCGCAAAGCGATAAATCAAGTCACTACGGTCAAATTCTGAAAATTCATAGTCAATTGGATGTTTTTGCGCATTAGGACCACCGGTCATATAAATACATTCTTCAGGACAGGGATAAGTACACAGGTTACAATAGCAGCATTCAGTCATGTCAATATCGAACCGTGTAACAACTAATGCTTTCCGTGAACTATTTGATGTTACACCAATATGCCCAATATCTTGAATATCTTCTCCTCGTACCGGTGCTTTTTCCGTTACTATTTTTATACATTGCACCGGACAAACACGTTCGCATTTGAGACAGCCAATACAATCATCTATATCAACATGGAGTCTTGAGCGGATCACATTATAATTACTATGATCGAAGCCAATATTTCTTTCTGGGCGGGGCCATTTCTCTTCCGGATACTGCAAAGTCACATTATTGCGACGAATACGAACCATATGCATCCAGGTAATACCCATTCCTGTCATCATTGTTGAAATGGATTCCCAAATATCTCTAAAGTATTTTACCATATATTATCCGAAAAAGAGCGTCCAGAGTCCCACTCCAAAAATATTAATTAAACTCACAGGTAAAAATACCTTCCAGCAAATATTCATCAATTGATCCACCCGAAGGCGCGGAAAGGTCCAGCGAAACCACATCATAACAAAAATTAGAAATACAATTTTACTCAACATCCAGAAAATGCCCCAGCCATTGGAATCAAAATAGCCAGAGATCGGGCTATGCCATCCACCAAGGAACCCTGCTGCTGCAACAGCACAGACCACTAACATATTGGCATATTCGCTCAAGAAAAAGAACGACCAGCGCATTCCAGAATATTCAGTGTGAAAGCCACCCACTAATTCTGATTCTGCTTCTGGTATATCAAAAGGAGTCCGGTTGGTTTCAGCTACAACACTGATGAAATAAATCAAAAATGCAATAAAAGTAAACGGGTTTTCGAAGATAATCCAATTCCCAATTCCCCCAGCCTGATAATCAATAATACCTTGCATGCTCAAAGTTTCAGTAAGCATTATAATAACTATAATTGATAAACCTGCAGGAATTTCATAACTGACTATTTGCGCCGCAGAGCGCATACCACCATAGAGTGACCATTTATTGTTAGATGACCACCCGGCTAATATTATTCCAATCACACCAAAGGAGCCCATGGCGAGAATGTAAAAGATGCCTATATTGAAATCAACCACGATAATTGTTTCGCCAAAAGGCACAGCAATTATTGTCACAAAAGCACCAATAAAAATCACAAATGGTGCCAGGATAAATAAAAATCTGTCTGCTTTTTCCGGAATGATGTCTTCTTTCGTCAACAACTTCAACGCATCAGCCACCGTTTGGAGAAGTCCCCACTTACCAGCATGGAGTCCCACACCTTGTCCCATAGGTCCAACACGATCTTGCATAAATGCGGACACTTTTCTTTCAGCATATACCATGACAATCGCATTCACAGCTACAACAAGGAAAAGAGCCAAGCATGGTATCAGAATGGAGATTACCAATAATAAACCACTTCCTTCCATAACCGGAATCAATCCACCCAACCAAGAGAATAAAGTATCAACCGTCACCGGTCAATTTCTCCCAATACAATATCCAAACTTCCTAGGATAGAAATCACGTCAGACATCATCCATCCTCCAGCTAATTCACCCAAAACAGCAAGTGCAGTAAATGCAGGAGATCTCATTTTTACTCGAGTCGGGATCGGAGAGCCATCACTTTCAATATAAAAACCAAGATCGCCTCGAGGTGTTTCTGTTCGACTATAAATAGAGCCTTTTGGGGGTCGAATTTTTTTTGGGAGCGCTTGGTGTACATCACCTTCTTTTGGTATTTGGGCTAGAGCTTGACGAAGAATTTTTACACTTTCCTTTACTTCTAACATGCGGACATAATACCTGTCCCAACAATCGCCTAAAGTTCCTTTACCGCCATCACCTATACAAACATCAAATTCAAATTTATCATAAATGGAATAGGGCGCATTCCTGCGTAGGTCCCATTTCAATCCTGAAGCCCTGAGGTTCGGTCCGGATACACCATAACTGATGGCCACATCCGCTGGCAAGACACCAATATCGGCTGTTCGTTCAATGAAAATTTTATTGTGCGTGAGCAAATTATTGTATTCATCAATTTGCGGCTCAAAATAATCCAAGAATTGAAACGCGGTTTCTACAAACCCCTTTGGCAGATCATGGCTCACGCCACCAACCCACATATAATTATAAAGAAGTCTTGCGCCACAAGTCATTTCAAACATATCTAAGATTCGCTCTCTATCTCTAAGCATAAATAAGAATGGCGTAAAAGCGCCAATATCCAGCCCATAAACCCCCAGAGCCAATAAATGACTGGCAATCCGCTGAAATTCCGCCATGATAACCCGGATATATTCCACCTTTTCCGGAACCTTCAATTCCATCAATTCTTCTACAGCTACTACATAACCAAAATTATTGGCCATAGCTGCAAGATAATCACAACGATCGGTGTAAGGAATGACCTGATCATAGGTCATATTTTCACAATGCTTTTCAAAACAGCGGTGCAAATAACCGATTACCGGTGTGATTTCGGAGATTATTTCACCATCTGTTTTCACTTTTAAACGAAGAACACCGTGAGTACTGGGGTGCTGAGGTCCAATATTCAAGACCATTTCTTCGCCGTGTACTACTCCCATCCTTCCTTCACTTTCGGTATGGCTATGCCGTGGTAAGTTTCCTGTACTTCGTAATCTTTTCTCAAGGGATACCCTTCCCAGTCTTCTGGTAACAACATTCTCCGATGATCTCGATGGCCGTCAAAAAATATCCCAAACATATCGTAAGTTTCTCGCTCGAACCAGTCGCCGATGCGCCAAATCTGTTCAATGGATGGAATTTTAGCCTTAACCCGAGATACTGCAATACGAATTTCAATTTTATGATCATGAGTCATAGAATGTAAATTATATCTCGCTTCCAACATATTTTCACCCACATCCATTCCGGTATGACATTGCAAAGAATCAAAATAAAGAGATGGCTCAGATTTCAACCATTTTGCAATTTCGAACCAATTATCTGGTTTCAGTTGAATATGTGTATCATTTAATTCACCATCTAACGACCCTTGGAATGTATCTTCGATCATTTTTCCAAATTTCTGGTTGGGATTATCAGAGGGTGGTGCTTCTGCATCTTTTTCTTCGGATGGCTTTTCTTCTACTAGCGCTGAAGATGTCTCTGCTTTTGCAGCCCGTTTGGCTTTAGCTAATGCTGATTTTACTTTCCCCCGCAGAACACGATCTTCAATAGCGTTGATAGGATCCATGTCGCCGGCCAGTCCCTTTTCAACCAACTCAGCGATCAATTTCTCTTGATCAGCACTCATGCCATTTTCCGGGTCAGTGGACGCTCATCCAGAATTTTCTCTTGGAGTTTCAATAACCCTTCGATCAACGCCTCTGGACGAGGTGGACATCCGGGAACATATACATCCACCGGCACGACAATATCCACACCTTTTAATACATGATATCCATGCTGCCAGTAAGGTCCACCACTTGTAGCACAGGATCCCATGGCAATCACATACTTTGGGTCAGCCATTTGCTCATATAATTTTTTGACTCGGAGTGCCATTTTCATAGTCACTGTTCCCGCAACTATCATTACATCTGCCTGGCGAGGTGATGAACGGGGCATCATACCCAATCTTTCCAGATCGTGGCGACTGGCAGCAGTAGCCATCATTTCGATAGCGCAACATGCTAATCCAAATTGAAAATACCACGGCGATGTCGAACGGGCCCAGCCAATCAGTTTATCTAATTTGGCTACAACAACATTATCCTGAAATCTATTTTCAAGCATACCCATCATTTGGTTTCCTTTAATTGAATTTGGTCATAGCGACCTGCAGCATATTTCACTTTCCTCTTTACCCAATTCAGGTCAGCTTTAACCCATACATAAGCCAAGCCTACAATCAGGATTACAAGGAAAATAGCCATTTCGACCATAGCAAGAAGTCCTAGGTCTTTAAAAACAACGGCCCAGGGAAAAAGGAAGACAACTTCTACATCAAAGATGAGAAAGATCAGGGCAATTACATAAAATCGAATATTGAACTGGAGCCATGCAGATCCTTCCGACTCTTCACCACATTCGTAGGTTTCCAACTTCTCTTTTGATTTCTTAGATGGAGCAACTAAGGATTGAACGATCAAGGGTACGGCCACCATGATTATTCCCAGAATTGCTGCTACAAGAACAGTCCCAAAATCTCTATACATAAATCTTATTTTATTGAAGCATTAAGATATCAAATTTACTCCGTATAATTTTGGTGAGTCAAACTAAATGTATGGAATAAATGCAGGAAAATTTTAAATATATAGATTTTATCATATAGAAAAATATATTTTGTAAATAATCTGCATGAGTTGTATTAAAAATAAATATGTAAAATAGTAATAGTCATGGAATCAATCATAAACTATAAATAGATATTTTAATATTTTTGTTTTACGGTTGGTTCGATTCCCGGAATTCATCTAATTTTTTACATGTCACTTTTTAATTCCATAGTTACTTCCGCCCTTCCAATTCTACCCAAATGGTTTGCCAAGCCCTTTGCTCGGCCTTATGTTGCAGGGCAAACAGAAGATGATGCCGTCGCTCACATCCGCACTCTGAATGAAAAAGGATTCTCTGCAACAGTGGATATTCTTGGTGAGCATATTTTAACAAAAATAGAAGCACGAAATATTACAGCCCAATATTGTAACCTATATGATCGCATTGCAGATGAATCACTAGACTGCAATATCTCCATTAAGCCCACTCATGTAGGATTAAATATTTCTCTCGCAGAAGCCATGTCAAATATTACAACCATTTTGAAAAAAGCACAGGAGTATGAAAATTTTCTGCGCATTGATATGGAAAATTCTCCTTTCACAGATCAGACCATCGAGATATACCATCACTGTAAGATGATTTATAATAACGTAGGGATGGTGATTCAATCTTATCTACATCGTAGCATTGATGATATACTTTTGTTAGCGAATGACCAATTCAATTCCCGAATCTGTAAGGGTATTTATAAGGAATCAGAATATATTGCCTACCAAGATCGGAAAGAAATTCAGGCGAATTTTTTAAAATTGACCAAAACTATGGCAACACGAAATGCCTATTCTGCATTTGCAACCCATGACCAAGAACTCATCGATCGATTATTGGATTGGATTACAACTGAGAAAGTACCCAAAGACCTTTTTGAATTTCAGGTACTTTATGGCGTGCCCATGAATGGACGATTGGAAGCGCTTCTTGGAGCAGGGTATAAAGTCCGTGTTTATGTCCCCTACGGCCCTGACTGGTTTGATTATTCGGTTCGCCGTTTAAAAGAAAATCCAAAAATAATTTCTTATGTGCTTAAAAACTTTTTTCGAAAAAGATGAATAAACAATCAACTATCAAGAAAATTCTTGAATTAAATACGATCGCAGTGGTTGGTTTCAGTCCAAAACCTGAACGTCCTAGTCATTACGTTTCTATATATTTAAAAGAAGTAGGCTACAATGTGATCCCAGTAAATCCTGGGCACAAAGTAATTATCGGAATGGCCAGTTATCCAGATTTGATATCCATACCTGAAAAAGTGGATGTTGTGGATATATTCCGCCGGTCTGAATTTGTGCCACCTATTGTAGATGCGGCCATTTCCATAGGTGCAAAAGCCATTTGGATGCAAGACCATGTAATCCATGAAGAATCAGCCCAAAAAGCTGAAGATGCAGGATTGTTAGTTGTTATGGATGATTGTATGCTTAGACAACATCGACTAATCTTTTAAAAGGCATTTATAATTATTAAGTCAAACATTAAAAACAAATACGATAGACAAGGTTTTGCGATCATCCGCAATGTCATTAATCCGGATTTGGCGAATGAAGTAGTAAATCATGTTAATTGGCTGAGTGAAAAATACCCCGATATTCGACCGGAAGCATTTCACCATCATCTACTTATTCATGATCCATTCATACATTATCTTTTAAAACAAAGGGAAATCTTGGATATTGTTGAACAGATCCTAGGCTCCGATATTGCACTGTTTGGTGCACATTACATTGCAAAGAAACCCTTTGATGGAAAACCAGTGGGCTGGCACCAAGATGGGTCCTACTGGCCTCTGGAACCCATGGATGTGGTATCAGTTTGGCTAGCAGGGACAAGATCTATAAAAGAAAATGCCTGTATGAGGGTTATCCCTGGAACACAAAACAAAAGATTATTGAATCCATCAGAGATGATGGGTGTGGATACAGAAAAATATGTCCTTGATTTAGCAATTCATCCCGATGAGATTGATGAATCAAAAGCAGTGGATATTGAACTTAATGCTGGTGATATTTCAATCCACAACCCCTTTATAATCCACGGCTCCAATGCTAATGTATCCAACCAATGGCGAATCGGATTAACCTTACGGTATATTCCTACATCTACCTATGTGAATCGAGAAGGATGGGAATGTATTTTATTGCGTGGCAACGCTATAGATAAAATAAATAATAATTATGCGAATCACCCAAAATTTATTGAAGGTAAACATATGCCATTCTTAAATGACAAATTATACAGATAAAACCGAGATAATGTTAAAATAATGAATAGACAAAATTTAGCCGACCACATTTTGGCTCGCCTCATTCAAGAAAATGATTCTATTAGGGAATCCTATAGTAAATCAAAAGATTCTATTGGATATTTTACCATAGACAATTTATTTCCTAAAGAAATTGCAAAATCCATTTTTAAATCTTTTCCAAAACTAAAATCAATGAAAAAGAAAAAAGATTTGCGGGAATTCAAGTATGTGGCAGCACAAATGAATCAATACGATCCAATTCTGGAAGAAGCCGTGTATTCATTTCAGGATAAACGAATAGTTTCATTCATTCAAGAAGTTTGTGGGTTAGACTCTTTGTATCCGGATGAAAATTTGTATGCAGGCGGCATTTCAAGTATGAGACAATATAATTTCTTAAATCCGCATATAGATAATTCCCATGATAAAGATAGAATTAAATGGCGCGTTTTCAATTTATTATATTATGTGACCCCAAAATGGGAAGTGGACTTTGGTGGCAATCTTGAGATTTGGCCACTTGGTGTAAAAAAAGAGCAAACCACCATTCTTAGCAAGTTTAATAGATTAGTGATCATGGCAACTCATGATGCATCTTGGCATTCAGTCAGTCCTGTCACTCATGGCGGAGTCAGGTGCTGTGTATCCAATTATTATTTCTCTGATTCCCCATCAAAACCCAATGAACAATTTCATGTGACTTCTTTTCGCGGTAGACCAAATCAGATTATCCGGGATCTTTATTTACGATTTGATTCTACCATACGAATGGGTGTACGTAGATTATTTTCTAAAGGTATTGTTAAAACGAATCACCTTTACAAAAAATAAATTAACCTATCTCATACGTTGTAAAATAATCAAAAGTAGATAATTATTATAAAAAATATATACCTAGCTTTCTCCTCTTGTCCCCCAGCCCATTTTTGCCCGGAGAGTTTGGAAGTAATCACTATCTTCAAAATCAACCAAGTTAATTTCAAATTTTGCTTTAGTGATCTTCACTTTGCAGGATGGATTTAAAGATTCATGAATTTGACCATCTGCAATAAATAATACGGAGTCATCGGTATCAGGAAATTCCAAAACAATGCTGGATTCTGCAGGAACCACCAATGGGCGCGATGTTAATGAATGTGCAGATGCCGGAGTAATGATTAGGGAATCAACTCTGGGTGTCACAATTGGCCCCCCTGAAGATAATGAATAAGCTGTGGAACCCGTTGGTGTTGCAATGATAAGCCCATCGGCTCGATAATTACCGACTAAATGATTATTCACTTTGACTCTTGCAGTCAGCATGCGGTGAGATTCTCCATTACTTAGCACAAAATCATTTAAGGCGACATGATGGATTGTATCTCCATTTTTTCGGATAGTTGCCTTTGCTAACATTCGTTTTTCCAAAATAAAGTCACCTGCTGCAACCTGAGTTAATCGGGGGAAAAGGTCATTTTTGGTTACTTTGGCTAAGAATCCCAAGTCGCCTAAATGGATGCCAAGAATAGGAGTTTGGTGATGTTCCATTGCTCGAGCTAATGAAAGAAATGTGCCGTCACCACCTAGCACCAACATAAAATCCAATGAACCTATGTCATCCTTGGATGTGATTGCAGGTCGAGTATGATCAGTGCAATTCTCGTCCTTTAAGATACGTGTGGTCAAATGAGCTATTAACCCATTTTTATCGGCCCAGGATACGATTTTTGGAAGAGTTTCCCAAAAGGAATCCTTCTCCGTGTTCCCCCATATTCCAAATGTTTTGGGTGGAATCATTCAAAATCCCTCTCAATAATCTCACCTTCACGAATTTTAATCAATTCTTGCACTTTTTTATCTGCATGTTTCAATTGATCCTGACAGGATTTAATTAGGGACATCCCTTCTTCAAACCATTCCAAGCTTTGTTCTAAAGTAGCTTCTCCGGATTCCATACTATCCACAAGGGTTTCCAACCGTTCCAATGATAATTCAAATGAGGTTTGTTTTATTTCTTTTTTCATGATAAAAATTACATGAATTAATAGTTGGGATTATCGGTTGTTTTTTCTGCTCCAAATGAGCCATTACCTGTTTTCAAGGAAAAAGAATCCCCGACGGAAACATCAACTGCATTTCGAATAAGGTCACCATTTTTCATCAATGCGATGGCATACCCGCGGTCTAATACCTGGTTGGGTCCGAGGCTGGTTAATTGTTTCTGGAGCGCTTCTATTTTTTCAATAAAATGGTTTTGAGTAGTGGATATTCCATGGCGCAATCGCTGATCAAATTGGGTTAATCTTTCAACCTGTCTTTGAATCTTTTTTTGAGGTTGCTGATTTGATACCCTAGCTTCCAGGTGATCGGTCAGAACCCAAGCTTGTTCTAAATCCCTTTTTAAAACTCTTTTGAATCCTTTTTTTATTTCTATCAGTAAAATCAGTATATCTTTCAATGGTGTCGTTGCAAGTTCTGCAGCAATAGATGGAGTGGGTGCCCTGAGATCTGCAACAAAATCAGCAATTGTAAAATCCGTTTCGTGGCCCACAGCTGAAATGATTGGGATAGTTGATTCAAAAATTGACCGGGAAACAATTTCCTCATTAAAAGACCAAAGATCTTCAATGGAACCTCCTCCACGCCCAACAATAATAACATCAACTAATCCATGATCATTAAACTCTTGGATAGCATTAGAAATATCTTGAGCAGATTCATCTCCCTGGACTTTTGTTGATCGAACTAGAATATCCACTTGAGGAGATCTGCGATTTAAAACATTTAAAATATCTTGTAAGGCTGCACCAGAACCTGAGGTAATAATACCAATTTTTTGAGGGAATTTCGGGATGGGTTTTTTGTGGATCGCATCAAATAATCCTTCTTCAGATAACGTTTCTTTTAATGCTTCAAACGCTTTAAATAGATCACCAAGCCCGGCTGGTTCCATTTGCGATACAATCAGTTGAACTTGTCCGCGTTGTTCATAAATGGAAACAGAGCCCAACACACGTATTTCCATTCCATCAGTTGGCTTGAATTTCAAAAATCGATTGTTGCCACGAAACATGGCACATTGCATTTCACCACGATCGTCTTTGATCGTAAAATACATATGGCCTGAGGAAGGATGATAATGAAAATTAGAAATCTCACCCGTAACCCAAATATCAGAGAAAGAGCCTTCCAATAGAAAGCGTATTTGTGCATTCAATTCAGATACAGTGTATTGATTCCGAAATTCAGGCATAGGTCAAATTATATGTCCTTTTGGGACGTTAAAATCAATGGCCGGCATTTAATCAACCAGTCAATAATGAATATTATTTCTTTTTCTTATGGCGATTGGCACGCAGACGTTTTTTCCGTTTATGCGTATTCATCTTTTTCTTTTTTCTTTTTTTACCGCTTGGCATTTGTTTTCCGTTTATTTATTAATGAGTTCGTTCACACGTGAACGCATCAGCTTACTAGGCTTAAAGGTTGGTACAAATCGTTCAGGAAGGTAAACCGCCTCACCTGTTCCAGGATTACGAGCTTTTTTTGGCATTCGATGTTTTATTCCAAATGTCCCAAACCCACGAAGTTCCACACGATTATTATTGGCTAAGGATTCAATAATAGTTCCCATTACTCCATTCATAACTGTTTCCGTTTCTACCTTGGTCAGCCCAGTAGCTTCTGATACGATATCTACGATTTCTTGTTTTGTCATTTTTATTCTCCCGGCGTAGTTACGCCCAATAATGTTTATCCTTCTTTCACCCAAATAATTAGTTTTTGTCCAGGATGAATTAGGTGAGAACCATATTTCATATTATTCCAACGTCGAATTTTGTTAGCCCGCGTTCCAAAATCTTCAGCAATTTGACCTAATGTATCTCCCCGCCTAACTCTATAGGTTCGTTTCGAATGTCCGGGGGGTCCACCATTAGATCCATTACCCCAAACACGTCCACCTCTTAATGGTATTTTCAATTTCTGGCCTACTCGAACCTTGTTCCGATTCCGGATTTTATTGACTGCGGCAAGATCATGAATGGATACACTATATTTTTTAGAAATCGTCCATAAGCTTTCACCGTATCTAACCCGATGTTGAACAAATTGAGGAGCAAATCGTTCATCTGCAGGGATTTTATTCCATGCAGTTAAAAATCCATCTTTTTTCCCCATGGGTAATTTCAACGTATAAGATCCTTCTGAAGGCGTTGCAGATTGACGTAATTCTGGATTGTATTCACGAATCACTTTCGGTTTAATGCCTGCTACCCGAGCTAGAACTGCCAGATCAGCACTTTTTTCTAAAACAACTTCTTCAAATTGAAAGGGTTTAGCTTTGGGTATTTTGAACCCATATAGACCAGGTTTTTTGGCAATAATAGCAGCAGATAAAAAATAGGGAATATAATTCCTAGTTTCTTTCGGTAGGGATTTTAGTTGCCAAAAATCATAGGTTTGATGAAGTTTGGATGCTCGGAGAACTCGCCCTTCCCCGCAATTATAAGCTGCAAGTGTTAAGTACCAGTTATCAAATAAATTATTTAAGTCCTTTAAATATTGACATGCAGCATGTGTGGCTTTAACAATGTCCCGCCTTTCGTCCCGGTACCAATCCCTGTTTAAACCATATTGTTTTCCTGTTGAATAAATGAATTGCCACATTCCGGATGCATTTGCATGGCTGTAAGCTTTGGGATTTAATCCTGACTCTATCATAGCCAGATAAATAAATTCTTCAGGCATCTCATGCTCTGCCAAAATAGGCAAAATAAGGTCCTTATACTGCATATAACGTTTCAACCAAATTTCAAATTGCTTACGTCCTTTGGTTTGGAAATAATTAATAAATTGATCCACTTGTTTATTTCGAACCAGAGGAATATGTCCATCCCGGTCATCCACCACAGTGAATTTGGTATCCCCCATTTCAATTTCAATTGCCTCTGTGATATCAGTTCGAATCCTTTCAGCCATACCAGGTGCATCAACATGCTGAACAGTCACAAGTTGTGTGGTATAAAGGTTTGTAAATGTTCTATTGAACCGCTCAAATTCTTCTTTATCTTCCAAGTTCATTTCACCAATTTGGTCCGCTTCCATCAATAGTTCAAAAATTCGGCTGAGATGATAAATCACCTCTAAAGTATCACCATGGTAATCTGAAATAACTGCTTCTGCCATGAAGTTTTTCGAATCTCTCAGGATAGCTGGGTATCGATTTCGGGATTCATCCAAAGTTGCTATGCTGTCTTTCGCAGTAAGTACGGTAGTGGTTAAAGATGCCTCAGTAGGTAAAGCCATAGCCCCTGTCCAAGATATATATCCAAGCCAGATGGCAAAATGTAGAATAGCGCTAAAGGTTTTAATCAAAGGGATTTAGACGAAATACTGCTGGCTAACTTAGAGTGGAACTCTAGCTTTATACAAGACCTTCCATCCTCATTTTATTAACTTTTTTAGTTTTGTTGAATTCAGACATAAACGAAATGATATTTAATCTTCATATCTAACTTTTCATTTAAACATTCACAATCATGACTTTAGAGTAAGTTTCACAAGTATTTGGTATATGTGGCAATTCTTTTATTGACTAAATCAAAAACTTCGATTCACCTTGCAGACATGGCAATGCCACCCGAAACAATAGTGGCTCTTTAGATAAAGTAATCCCTGAGAAATATGGAAAGATCTTAATTGTTTTCGGGTCAAATTATTCCCAAATAATCGATTCAAACTTCCATATGCGTTTGGTAATTGTAGTTTGGTCCATCGTTCAAAATACGAAATATAATCCGATTGAGATTTCCCGGCTAGGGCAGGAAAATGAACATTTCCGCACCATTCTACCCAAGTTGTCTCTCCAAATCCATAGCCTTTAAAACCCTTTTTCAATTGCTGAAAGGTCAAGTCTTCCGGTGTATCCATAAAATAGTCAAAGCTCCATTGAGCGATGCGTTTAATAATTCGTTGAGGATGGCGCGCAGGCATAGTTCCTGCACAATGCCAATGCAATGGAGATGAAAAATGTATGAAGGTTTTAACCCAAGTATCTTTTGAAATATTTTTTGTGATATATGGGCATATTATATTCCCTAGTTTTCTATAAAGTTGTCTGTTTTCCCCGGCACCAAAATTAACCAATGATTCAATAAAAACCCTTTTTCGCTTTTCCTTTACACTTTTTTTGAAAAATAATACTTTTTCATCCCACCGTTTCAACCCGAATTCCATTAACACTATCATTTGATTTGGTGTAAGTGACTCGTTTGGCAATGAACACTCATATCTTTTTTCATATGAATGGGTATCAAGTTGAATAGTTGTCACATAGAGTACAGGTTGTCTGGCAAAAGTTGAAACCACATGTAAAATCACACCAGCATATCTGTCATCACTTATATGCCCATGAGAAATCCAGGAAGATTCATGGCTATGAATTTCTACTGCACCTTTTATCATTTTACCATTTACCCAAATGACCGCATCTAAAAAATCAGGGCCTTCATTCTTGTTTTTCCGCCCGGGAGAAAATACGGTTACAAAATTGCTAAATCGATCTTTCATAACCGTCCCTGGCTTTACCTTTTCCCAGAAAGCCGCCAAAACGGACTCCTTTACATTATTTGCGTCTTGAATTCCTCCAGGAGATATTGATGGAATCGAGTAAAAATTATACATCAATTTTGTTTTAGTAATTGTTGTACTTCATTTCGCACATGGTTCGCTAATTCTCTCCTTGTTTCATTGGTATAAGTCCCCAGCGGGATTGGTTTAGAAAGTCGCAATTCAATAGGATGATTTTTCATTGTCCATGATCCTTTTTCAAGCATTTCGAAAGTGTTTACAAATGCCATCGGAACAATTGGGATTCCAGTCTCAATTGCCAGGATCAATCCACCGCGTTTAAATGGCCCTAAGGATCCGTCTTTGGTTCGTGTCCCTTCAGGGAATAGTAATACGGAACGTGGCATTTTTATCAGAGATTCTCTTGCAGTCTTCAAAGATTTTAATGCTTGTTCTTGACGACCTCGATCCACAAATATATGACCAGCAGCACGCATGACCCACCCAAGAACTGGAATAGATTTTAACTCTATTTTTGCAATAGAGACTACCCAATATGGTAGTCCTGCGAAGGCTAATAATATATCAAATCCGGAAGCATGATTTCCTGCAAAAATATATGATTCATTTGGCTTTAAGAATTCCAAACCTTTTACAGAATATTTAACTCCTCCAAAAAGGAGGATTAATTTAGCCCATAGGTTAGCACAATAGCCTAATGTCCTGCCCCGCCGGGGTTCAAAAATAGAAACAATGATTCCAAAAAAACCCAATAGTGTGGTCCAAATAACAGTATTGAATAGAATCCAAATGTAACGCAATCAAGTGATCTCTCGAATACCTAAAAAATCAGCAACTTCTTTTGGAAATTGAATTGTTCCTTTTTCTGTTTGGTATGTTTCCAATAACGCAACCATGAGTCGAGGTGTTGCTACACCTGAACCATTCAAGGTATGGAGGAAAGCAACTTTTTTGTCTTCTGATCTTCGATATCGAATATTTCCCCGTCGTGCCTGAAAAGATTCAAAGTTACTGCATGATGAGACTTCCAACCATTTTTGCTCACCAGGCGCCCATATCTCTAAGTCATAACATTTAGCCGCCGCAAAACTTAAATCCCCTGTGCATAATTCAATCACACGATAATGAAGGCCTAATTTTTTTAAAATGGATCCTGCCTGTTTAGTTAGATGTTCCAATTCCTCGTATGATGTTTCTGGAACTGTGAATTTCACCAATTCAACTTTGTTGAATTGGTGAACTCTCAAGAGACCTCTGGTGTCTTTCCCATAAGAACCTGATTCCCGCCTAAAACACGGGGAATATGCTACATAATAGATAGGTAATTCTGATTCATCCAGTATTTCATCACGATGGACATTGGTAACAGGCACTTCGGCTGTGGGAGCCAAATAGAGATTATCCACCTCAGTATGGTACATATCTTCCTCAAATTTTGGCAACTGACCTGTAGTCACCATGGATTCTTTTCTCATTAATACTGGTGGAAATAATTCAGTGAATCCAAATTCTTTATTATGATGATCAACCATGGCATTGATTAAGGCACGTTCTAATTTGGCGCCTTTCCCAACGTATAGTGGAAATCCGCTTCCGGATAATTTTGCGCCTCGCTTAAAATCAAGCAGAGTTAATGACTCTCCCAATTGTAGATGAGACTTAGGGGTAAACATAAAGTCAGGTTTTTCCCCCCAGTATTTTATTTCGACATTGTTAATCTCATTAAATCCTTTAGGAACAGTCTCATGTGGCGGATTGGGAATTTGATATAATACTTTATTTAATTCTTCACCAGTTTGGTGAAGTTTATCTTCAATTTCCTTTAATCGATCACCCAAATCACGGGTTTGTTTAATAGCATCCGAAGCATCTTGTCCTTCTTTTTTTGCCAGACCGATAGCTTCCGAAGCACTATTCCTTTCAGCCCGAAGAAGGTCAACCTCTGTTTGTAGCCTACGAAATGTTTTGTCTAATAACAGAAGTTGATCCACATCCGCATTGTCACTCTTTAATGCTAGCATTTTTTTATACAACTCCGGCTGTTTTCGGAGATCTTTAATTGATATCATATTATTTTGCCAAAATTTAAAAGGAGAATTTATTTTAATTCTAAAAGATTACCTATACCACGTTATATATTTTAAATTATTTTACCTGGCAAAAGATAGAAATAACAGAAAAATAATTATTAAAAAAAATTAGATTGATTTGATTTATTTTGATAATGCAATTCCATATAATAATATTCCAAGAATAAGGACACATAGTTATTATTACCAAAAATTCCTTTAGTTTCTTACATTGTATCCGATAGAAAACTTATTTATATAATAGAAAAATTACGATTCGGGCTTTTGCCCGGGCTAATTATATTTTGGAATTTCAATGGTTATATAATAAGTTTGAGAGTACACACTAGGATTTCTATCGATAAGAACTGCGCCCAGTTTACCATAAAAAAGGCAATATATATAAAAACAAAATCGTCTTGGCGATAGCAGATCCTTATCCCATGTCGTAACCTCGACGAATTATCACTAAATATTATGAATAAAATTTTTCTTCTTATTGGAGTTTCTGCATCTTTATTTGCTCAAACACTTGATATTAACGCATTGAGAATGGCCCAATCCAAAATATCTAATACTGACTATACTACTGGATCTAGATCTAATGAAAGGCAGGAACAAACAAAAATAAAAGTGGACAAACCAATTAATCCAGAACAGTATTTGGTTGGCCCGGGCGATCAATTCCTTGTAAATATTATTTCAAGTGAAAATGTAGCAAATTATACACTAACTGTTTCCCCCTCAGGAGAAATCCTTATCCCATCTGTAGGTATCGTCCAGATAAATGGACAAACACTTTCAAATTCAATCGAGAAATTGGAAATTGCTATTCAATCTCTATACCGCAGTGCTAAAATATTTATTATTTTATCTGAGATTAGAGAGTTTAAGGTTAAGGTTATTGGTCATTTACAAAACCCTGGGTATTATACCGTCACTCCAGTATCTCGTGTGTCTGACTTATATGAAGAAGTTCTGGATAGATTACAATCTGATTCATATTCAGATCAAAATAATGATCAAAATAATGATCAAAATAATGATCAAAATAATGATCAAAACATTTATCCGGAAATGTCTAAACGTAACATAGAGGTCTATCGAAATGGAGAAACTATTCCGGTAGATTTGGTAAAATTTGGATCGACTGGAAAAGAGAAAAATAACCCATTTATTCAGCAAGGTGATATCGTAAAAATGCCTCTGAAGGAGCATTTTGTCGGAATTTTTGGAGGCATAAAAATCCCGGGGAATTATGAATTTGTAGAAGGTGAATCTTTATCTCAATTTGTAGACCTTGCTGGTGGTTTAAGGCCAGATGCAGACTCCAATAAAGTAGAAATTACTCGGTTCATTTCATCTAAAGAAAAATTTAGTTTTATTACAACAATGTCACAAGCAGATACAATTATAATTTCATCGGAAGATCATCTCATGATCCGGTATGATCAAGACTATAAACGCCAGGATATTGTTTACATCAATGGGGAAGTGAAATATCCAGGTGTATATGCAATCGAGCCGGGTAAAACAACCATAGGTGAAATTCTTCAAAAAGTAGGAGGGTTCACAACAAGAGCTGATCAAACTAAATTAATAATAAATAATAAATCTATTGCCAAAATCCCAGATCGCGAAAACAAAAGAATTTTACTGATTCCCGATGAAAATAGGTCGTCTGAAGAGAAAGCTTATATAAAAGCTAGAATGCTCACACAAAAAGGTACAATAGAATCATCATCTTTAGAACAAGCACAATCACTCATGAACCTTCCTTTAGTGAATGAGGATGAAATTATCATCCTAGAAAATTTTGACTACATAGAAATTTTGGGAGGCGTTCTAAAACCGGGACGCTACCCATACACCGCAAATATTACCTTTGATGAATATGTTGATCTTGCAGGCGGAATAACTAATACAGCAACACGGAAAAAGTTTATAATTAAGGGTGGAACAGGTCAACGATTACCTATAAACAAGACTACCCAAATTGAAAATGGGGATACCATTTTTATACCAGAAAAAATGGAGTATAACAAATGGATAATTCTGAAAGATATTTTGGCATCTTTAGGACAAGTTGCAGCTTTAATTGTCGTTATTCAAAATGCCCTTGGTGTTTGAATTGAAAATATCACCGCCCATTATAAAATTAAATGTTTGCTCATTTTCGTTCTTGGTTAAATACCAAGGAATACAACAATTTTAATACAACATCTTAATAATCAATTAAAGTGTATACCCTTACTAGCGGACATTAATTATTAATGAAAAAAGTAATCACATACGGAACTTTTGATTTGTTCCATTTTGGACATTTAGAATTATTGCGCAGAGCAAAAGAATTAG
>CAZCHA010000018.1:0-22079 GCA_964498175.1 uncultured bacterium | reverse complement strand
AAGTTGATGGTAAATGGAAAGATATTTTAGGATATGATGATAATCAGCTGATAGGTCATCGCTATGACCGGGCAGATTTGATTCACCCAGATGAATTGAAACGTGTGTGGCGTATTCAGGAAAAATTGAAGGAAACTGAATCTATCACAGAATCTCGTTACTGTACTATTCAGCGCTGGAAGCATGGCCAAACAGGCGATTATGTTATGCTTAGCATGGTCTGGGATGTAAATGTAACGGAAAACAATGCTATTGTAATCTGCAAACCCATTGATCGGTTTATTGGTGGAGAAGGAGAGCTTAACTAATCCGGGGGTGAATTAAAATTGCCGGTTCGTGAGGGTTCCGGCCATATGTTCCAAGACGCATATTTATTTTTTCATCCCCGGGACAAATTAAAAATAGGGAAAAAGATAATGAAAAACACAATCATCATAACAGCAATAGTAACGCTTTCTTTTGGCTGGAGCCAAAACAGGAATCCATCCGATAGACTTCTCTCTCAGCTTCCACAAGAAATACAGGATCACTTATCCCAGCACAGGATTTCCTGGGGACAAACCCCATCCAGGCCCATTACACCCAGCGACAGGGACGCTGAAGATCTCTATGGCGAATGGGAACACGAAGATGACAATGCTGCCCTATGGGTTACCTCCGGCACAGACCAAACTATTCCAAATCTTATGCAGGCCCAGGGATTGGTGCCTGCCGATGGAGCCATTGGCATTGACGGACCGATTCCCGGCAGTATGAATTATATGATGGCTATGTCTGGAATGTATGGGTACGATATGTTATTTGTAACTATATCAAATAATTCATTGGAAGAAAATGATGACTACTATTATTATGAAGAAAACCCCATTCCGGAAGGCGCCATATTACCAGCTTATATGTTAGAGTATATGTCTTTTCCAGCATATGGCCAGGCCGAAGGTGAATTTATAATTGTGGATACAGTGGATGGTGATTTTGTAGAATACTATTATGAAATTGGGAATATAGATGACCAGCTATTAGTTGATTCAACATCACTCAGAATCAACATTACAGATTTAACATTGACCAATGATAATGGCGATTCCACTTATGTTCTTTCCGGAACACTTGCCCCGGGAACCATTGATATTGAAGCCGGGGTCCCCACAGTAGTGTCATCGCCCATATTCGGTGAAGATTTTGGACCCGTGAGCGGCGATGAATCCATGGCATGGCAACTGCACGAAAATGGCACAGGCTTAGAAATAGTCTCTGGTGAAGACTATTATGATTCATGGTCCGACACCACCGAACTGCAGTGGACAGCAAATGATGATTCCATGACCATGGTTTTTTCACATTGGGACGACTATTATTACGAAGAAGACTTAGACACAATGGTCTTTGCCTATAATGTGGAAAACGATACCTTGAGCATAAATGCCACAATGGACCTTTGTGAAATGATGGACGATGATTATTATTACTTTGACTGTTATGAAATGATGAGCATTGTTTTTGGAATAGAAGATATCCAGGACATAGTCATGGAATTTGACATGACCATGAGCTACGCAGGAGAATTGGCTGTATTAGAAAATGGTATTGTGCCGGAAACTGTTCACCTTCACCCCAATTATCCCAACCCGTTTAATCCTGTTACCTCCATCCGGTTTGATATTCCGGCAGAAACACAACACCCCATTTCCCTGTGGGTTTATGATATTAGCGGTCGCATGGTTGAAACGCTGGTGAATAAAAAACTGGAACCGGGGCAGCATGAAATTCAATGGAACGCATCCCAGCATAGCAGTGGTGTATATTTCTTGCAAATGGAAACCGCCCTATTTACCAAAACACAAAAAATGATATTGTTGAAATAATTTAAAAAACCCAGTCATTGAGTTGCGCTTAAGAGTTGAATTCAAGCTAAAGCAAAAAAGGAGAACACCATGAAATGTAAAGTTTGTTTAGTATTCTTTATTTTATTTACTACAATTAGCCTTGCCCGGCAGCCGCAAGGTGCAACCGTTCCAGACCAAATACATAATCAGCGCAATCCGCAGGATATCTATATTGCACCGATCAATATCAACGATATGGTTTACTGGATTTATAAGAGCACATGGTATACAACCTATGGTAGCGCAAATGGTGTCCAGGCGGATTTCCCAAAAGGGACCGGGGGAGCCATCTATGCTGATGGGATTGTCTGGGGCGGCATGGTAAATGATGGCAACGAACAGTCTCCCCGGGTCGGCGGCACAACCTATACCGAAGGCTTGAAGGCTGGAGTAGTTCGATATGATAATAGCGGGAATGTGATTGGTTCAACCCATCCTGATGATCACCATATCTGGTGGATACGCCCGGATTACCAAACAGCCGACCTCACGGAAGATGCATCTATGATCTTTCAAACGGACAATCCATCTAATAATGAAATCCAGGATGTTTATAATAATTATGCCTATTTCTGGCAGAATTGGCCCACAGAATGGGGCGCACCATATGATGATGTGGACGGGGATGGGAACTATGATCCCGATACAGACATTCCTGGCGTCCCCGGAGCAGACCAGACGATCTGGGTCGTTGCCAATGATGTTCCTGAAATTGTAGATGATAACGGTAACCAGTATGATTATCATGTTACTGCTCCTAATCTCTATGGTTCAGATCCAATCGGGATTGAACTTCAGGTTACGCTCTGGGCCTATAAATCTGAAGCAGGCTCCCCATTAAATAACACAGTTTTTAAAAATGTTAAAATAACCTATACGGGGCTGGTTGGCGGACAGACAAACGCATCCTTGAATTCTTTTTATATTTCTCAGTGGTCTGACCCAGACCTGGGAGCCTTCACAGATGATTTTGTGGGGGTTGATGTAGATCGCTCACTGGGGTTTGTGTATAATGGCCAGTTAAGAGATGATGTTTTTAATTATAATTATAATATGCCCACGCCAGCTGTTGGCTATGACTTACTATTAAGCCCAACCGGTGAAGGAGAAGAATCCCTGTCTTCTTTCAGCTATTTTGGTGCCGGCAGCGATATAAACGACCCGGACCTGGGTGAATACGATGGGTCGCTTCAGTTTTATAATCTGATGCTGGGCTTACAGCCCCGCCCTGAATTTCCCAATGGAATACCCTGGATCGATAATAACACAGGCCAGCCTACTGTTTTCCCGCTTTCTGGCGATCCGGTCTATGGTACTGGTGACTTGGATGGAGTAGTTTTAGATCCAGGCGACAGACGATTGGTCATGAGCTCCGGTCCACTAACTCTTGGGCTGGGTGATGAAGTTGAAATGGTTATTGCTCTTTCTGGCGCAGTTGGAGACAACCACCTTCATTCAGTGCATAAACTGAAAAAGGACAATACGAAGATCCAGGCTGTATTTAACTCAGAGTTTCACCTGGGGGACTACCAGTTCACATTGGGAGACCCCGTTAATGGTAATCGAAATATCCAGGTGAGTGTGGAAACGGATGGAATCCCAACAGGAACGATATGCATTATAAACGATTATGAAGGAAATAATGTAATCAATGAATCTCTTTTTGATGATGGTGCTCATGATGATGGTGAAGCCGGGGACGGTATTTACTCTAATAGTTTTGATTTGCCTATTGCACCAGGCGCGTACACCGTCGGGCTGATGTTAAATACATCTGAAGGAGTTATTATGGTTGGCACACTGGGAGAGATTACAACGGATGGTCCTATTGAAGTCACAGGTTATCAAATTGCCGCTGATAATCTGAATAATGATGGCCACGTAAATCCCGGTGAATATGTGTATTTTAATTTTGAATTCACGAACAGCGGTATGCATGCACATTCTAATTTGTCTGGAAATGCCACATTCTCCTATGACCTGGAGTGGCAGGGAAATTATTATTTAGATATTCCAGATCTGGATGTCAATCAATCAGATGGTGTGGATTTTGATTTAGAGAATCCATTTACTTATACATCAGTTAAGGTCCCTGATGATGCTGAACCGGGCGATACATTGGATATAACGTTTCTTATTCGAGATGATGCAGGAAACACATGGAATTCACAGCAAGCGGTTTTAGTGGAAGCATTCGATGAAGAGCCATCAGATCTTGCCCTTATGGAACACGTAGAAGGAAGTGGTGCAGGAGCATTTGGCTATGCAGTTGCCTATCCATCACAGGCTACAGACCACACCTATGAAGTGACCCTGGAAACCTATGACTGGGACAGCAACAGGGACGTGAGCCCTTCTACCATCAGTGGAACCGGGTATCAGTTCCCCGGCAGTCCCCACATAACACTAGAATTCCATGTGGAAATTGTTTCTCCGGATTATAATTACGCAGATGGTATTCGCCTCATATTTCCGAACGATGTGGAAATAGTGGGAGCAAATGAAGAATTTTCTTCTGTGGTTTCCATGGTTTCTGGAAACGAAGTCATGTTTGGCGACAGCTCACTATCTACGGGAGGGTTTTTTGGTGGTGGAGAAATCCTTTTTGTCTATGTCGATCTTTCAACTCAAGCGCCAATCGATATTGATTATATCATCTATGATGATGGCTGGGCCCAGGCGTGGTGTCCACCTGAAAATTGTGAAACATGCGAATACTATGGTATTGGTTTTGATTGTGATGGTGAAGTTCTCACTGAGATCCAGAATGCTGAAGGCACCTTAACAATCACAGAAATATCAGAACACATGCACCCGGAAGGGACACTTTTATTAAACCTTAAAGACATGAATACAGGCGAACTATTATTAGACAGGTATAATCTCCCTGACCAGTTCGGAATGAATATACCGATGATTGATGGACTCAGAATCTATAAAGGCACCGCCCTTTATGAAGCTCCACCAACTTTTTCCGAATATTATTGGTACGGGGATGGATACTATGATATTGATGATTATTGGCAGAATGGCTGGGCAGAGAGCGCTATGGCAGTGGATACCTGGGGCGCAGGTATAACAGATGGAGAGTTGCTTTCCCGCGACATTCAGATTCGATTCACAGGTGTTTATGAAAATGAACCTATCTATAATAATGGTGTCTATTATTATCGGGTTCAAGAAGGGACGGGTTCATCCGCATGGATCGATGGTGCAAGAAGGTATGATTTAGGCTCACAACACCCTGACCCGAATAACCCGGGAACGGGCGAGCCCTTCAGACTGCAGATTCCCTTTGAAGTGTGGGACATGGAAGCCCAGGATAGCCCTCAGCAGATAGATATTACAATATATGATCGTATACAGACTATGACTGGAGGCGACGAGGTTTACGCATTCAATCCATTCGACAGGATGTATACTCATTTCATTCATAAGCCCCACGCAGAGTCGGCCGCGGATGAATCCCTGGATGAAAGTTTATTGACCTGGAATGTTGTCTGGTGGTATACTGATTGGGTTTATGGAGACACTATAAATTTCCAATATGACCTGTCTATCAGCCCACAGGATGTTTACCAGTTTACACCGGCGGATATTTCAGATGTTGACATAGAAAAATTAGTTCCGGATCATTATGCATTAGCTCAGAACTATCCCAACCCTTTCAATCCCATCACGCAGATAAAATATTCAATCGCAAAAGGAGGGGCTGTAGAACTGGTTGTCTATGATGTACTGGGTCGTGAAGTTCGCCGCCTGATTAATACAAAGCTCCAGGCGGGGAAGCATATTGCGGCCTGGGATGGAAAAAACCATTTTGGGGAGCACGTTGGAACAGGAATGTATTTTTATCGACTGAAGGCCGGAAATTTCCTTAAGACCCGGAAAATGATTTTATTAAAATAATTAACATTAACATTTTTTTCAATGTTCTTATTTTAGGAACCCTAATTGGATGGCCCACAAATCTAAAAGCACACGCAGTTGCGTTTGACCAGCATGAAATCATCCTTGGACATGAACAATACCAAACTGTTTTATCCGGTGATCTACTGGGTGATTTTCACCCAGAATTTTCCGTAACAACAAAAGATATTTCGGGAAACATAGCCCTTGCCATTTATTCCTTCAATGATGAATCTTGGCAAAAAATTTTAGAGTCTAATTTGCCCAGGGATCTGTTGTTTGTTGATATAGCGAACATTGCCGGGCGGGACAGATTTATATTTTATCAAAGCGGTATCTTCTCCTGGTTTGACCCGGATGACGGGGAAAGCAACATCCTACTTTCAGCCCCATTTAAATATAACGGAAAATTAAAAAAACAGGTTCCCTGGGTCAACATGACCAAGGACCTGAATCAGGATCATTTAGACGAATTTATTCTCCCGGGAATTGATGGATTTTCAATTTTTATTCAAAATGATGATGGCACTTTTTCTGACCCTCTTAAATTGGGCCCGCCGGAACCTTGTCTCAATTTGATCGCAACCGGCGATACGCGTACCTACCGGGAAGTAGGGCTAAATGCCTTAACCATCCCCTGGTATTTGAGCCGTGTCCATTTTTATGATCATAACCTGGATGGACGGAAGGATCTTGTATTCCGGAACCGAGACCATTACGACGTGCATATCCAAACAGAAACAGGGATGTTTGACCCTGTTTCCAGCCCATTCAAAACAGATGTGAAAACCGGGACGGATGGCCCCTATTCTTTAGCATTCCAGTTCAGCGGGAAAGGGGACCTGTCCTTGGTTTTAGGACTGAGAAAATCTTCCACCCACACATACCTGCGGAGCATCAGCGATATAAATGGCGACGGTATAGCAGATATATTGACCCACACCCTAGCTGGACGCAGTCCTCTAAAAATGAAAAGCAAATACACGATTTATTATGGAACCGAAACAAAAAACGGAACTGACTTTACAGAGCAAAATCGTTCAATTATTTTTCCAACCGGAAAATCCGGCCTTGGTGAAACTGCGGGCTATTCAACTTATTGGTTTCATGATTTCAACGGAGACAATAAAAAAGATCTATTTAGATATGATGTGAGATTTGGCCTTGGATCCATCATGCGCACCCTTTTATTTAAAACTGTTTATATCGATTATGAATATTTCCAAAACAAAAATGACATTTTCCCTACTGCTCCAAATGTAAAAGGGTTATTAAAAACAACGTTTGACTGGGATGCTGGTTTTTACCCGGCTATAAAAATCGGAGATGTGAATGGGGATGGAAAAACGGAAGCTGCAATAACCATGAGCCCTGAAGAAATACATTTTTACACCTGGAATAATGAAAAAAACATCTTATCTAATCATCCACAAATTGTATCATCCACAGTTCCTGGTAGCGAATTGAACACTTGGATGTATGATCTAAATGGTGATAAAAAAAAGGACATTGTCATGTATCATCCGTCAGAGTTAGATGCTCATCGTTTGATAATTCTGATGGCTCGCTAAAATATGTCTAAAACTGCTGCTATATTGTTTTATTTTTCTCTTTTCTTCCCCGATTCAGGACACAGTTTCAAGCACACCGAAAAGATGGTTATCATTCCTGGTGGAACTTTTGAAATGGGTCGCCCGGACGGTAAGCCAAGTTATGATAATGTGCCAGTCCACACAGTCAAAATTGACAGTTTTTATATGGATAAATATGAAGTTACCGTAGGACAATTCAAACAATTCACCCGAGAGACAGGCTATAATTTTGATTGGCGTTTATGGGAAAAATATTTCGTATCACCAACAGATGATCATCCCATGGTCAATGTGGATTGGTACGAAGCATCGGCCTATGCAAAATGGGCGGGCAAGCGTCTGCCTACAGAAGCGGAATGGGAGTATGCGGCCCGTGGCGGATTAAATGGAATGCGCTATCCCTGGGGGAATACGATTACAAAAGACGATGCTAATTTTCATAAATACTGGAAAGATGATGATGAATACGAAAATAGCTCTATGGCCGGAAAAGATAAATGGAGATTTGCTTCACCCGTAGGGAGTTTTCCCCCCAACGGATATGGTTTGTACGATATGGCGGGCAATGCGGCAGAATGGTGTCAGGACTATTATAGTTTAAATTATTATTCTATATCTCCTGAAGAAAATCCAATGGGCCCGGCCACAGGAAAGACGAAGGTATCAAGGGGCGGACATTGGTACAGCTGGCATAAAGGATTGCGGGTTTATAATCGCGGAGACAATCCACCGGACGTGAAACGGTGGCAGGATGTACAAGGGTTTCGATGCGCAAAAAACCTAGATTCAATGTAAGTTTAGATTAAGAAGATGGCCACTATAAATAGATATCAATTTCTTTCAATTATCATTTTTATGGGATTGATCTTTGGAAATGAATTCCAGGTTTTATCCGGAGATATCATTCAATTGGATGATGTCACCCGGGATTACAGAACCTGTCCTGAAGCTGTCGATTCATGCCTTTATGTATGCGGTGAAGGCGAAACAAATCCATGTCACCCTGAAAATATATATTCAATCTCCATAGATACGATCGCTGGCTCGGAAAATTCACCTGGTTCTCGCTTCAGGATATATTTCCCCTGGGAATATGAAGGGCTCAACGCAAATAAGTTTAGAGTAACCGCAAGCTGGCCGGCCCTGAGCCCAACGGCTGTGTTTGCATGGGGAAACTATGCCTACTGGGATGTAATCGGAAACGAGGCCCTCCCGGGAACGGTTCAGGGATCCGTTTGGTATGGAAGCGACTGTCAGGACAGCCTCGGAAATATTGGCTCCGATGATTGCCTTGAACTGGTGGGTAGGTTTTGTTTCGCCCCGGGAGACACCTTAGATTGGCCTGAATATATGGACCAGAGCATAGCAAATGACATTTGCAACGGGTGTTGGGTTTCGTTTCCCGCATGGGAGGAATATGACGATTACCCTTACTCCGATAGCCTGCTCTCTCCCGGAAGCTGCGATGTATACGATCACTGTCACATAAACCCGCCTGATTCCATAAGTTGTGGAATTGGATATTTAGATGGCGAAACCGTATCTATTCTTGATGAGCCAGTTCCTTTATCGATTCGGCTGAAGCAAAATTATCCAAATCCATTTAACCCCGTTACAACCATACAGTTTAATATTCCCGCAGAAACACAGCACACCGTTTCCCTGCAGGTTTATGATATTAGAGGTCGCATGGTTGAAATGCTGGTGAATGAAAAAATGGGGCCGGGAACACATGAAATTCAGTGGAATGCATCCAATCATCCAAGCGGCATTTATTTTGCTGTTTTTAACCTTGGAGACAAAGTGGTGTCTCAAAAGTTGGTATATTTAAAATAATCTCTCTTTAAATCGTGTTGCCTTCTTTCCAGAAATAAAATAAAATCAAGGTAAATAAAAATCATAATAAAAGGAAATCAAATAAAAATGATGATATTAATTCTGTCTGTAATCGTACCACTTTCATTGTTTGCTCAAGCATATACATTGGAAAGTTGTGAAACAAATATTTCCGGAAATGCACCGGAATTTTACCAACGATATTTTCACTGCGTGGATGTGAGTTTATCTGAAAGCGGTAATTACGTTAATCTGTATTTCAGCGGTTTAGCGCCGTATGAAAGTTGGTATTATCCCGATGGTGACCCAAACCATATTGATTATGTGTCTCAGGGCGAAGGCTATTTTCAGGTACCAAATTCTTACATTACGGAATATGATTATGTGATTTCAATTCCTGTGAATCCGGAGGCAAGGCCCAATTTGACCATTGATGCTGATGCGGTGGATGGGGAAGTTGGCACCAGTAATTTTGAATATCCCATGGGATCGGTTGGTTCAGCTTTGAATGGTGTGAATATGTTTAATCCTTGTGCCGCTCCGCCGGATATCATTGAAGACGAAGCCTATTCCTTTGATTATTATAGTGGTCATCCTGCCGGACCAAGCGGGATTTATCATTATCATACAACATCTCCCGGTCCATTAGAAGTGCTTGAACATAAAGGTTATATCCAAACTCCTACTGTGGGAGAAGGCGAAATTGAAATTTATGGCATCATGTGTGATGGTGTTGTGGTCATGGGATGCACTGAATTGGACGGCTCCGATGTGGATGGCTCCGATTGGGACGCTCAAAATGGACATGTTCATGATATTGTGGATGCGGATGGAACTGTCCTATTAGAAAACAGATATCATACCCACATGTGTTATGATGAACTTACTGAAGATGATACTGATGGAAACGGTTTTCAAGAACACGAATTCACACCGGAAATTTCTTATTACAAGACAGAAGGTATGGGAGAAACCCACAATCGGTGCGCCGCCATGAATGAACCCATCGAAGATGATATGGTTGCTCTGGATGATGATTTGACGCCATCGGAATTTGCTCTGTATCAAAATTTCCCCAATCCTTTTAATCCCACCACAACCATAGAATATGATCTTGTCAGTTCCGGTCGAGTTGATTTAGCTATCTATAATGTGTTGGGTAAGCGAATTCGCACCTTGGTGTTTGGAAATCAACGGGCCGGATTCAAATCCCTCGTTTGGGACGCAACAAATGATTTCGGCCAACCTGTTTCTGCGGGGCTTTACTTTTATACATTGAAAACAAAAGCAGGCACCATAACCCAAAAAATGCTCCTGTTGAAATAATAATAAACAATGACAAAATTTTATACAATTTATTTGTGGGTTGCAACTATTTCTATTGCGCTGGGACAGTTCAGAACAGATATTCCAACCAGTACTCGCCCCGGCATTGAAGAAGATTTCAGCCCCGAATTGGATGATGAATCTTTCTTCGATGATCTGCGGTTCAAGCACCAGCAAAGCTTCTCATCCAGCTTCATGTTTTCTCAGGGGATGCCCATGTCCATTAATGCCTACACAAATACATTTACATATCATTTCAGGGAAGACCTGATTGTTGATGCAAATGTCCATTTGTTTAATGTAATGGGAGCCTATTCTGATCTTTGGGGCAAAGATATTCAAAGCCCACTCAACATGGCTTTTGATGCTGGTGTTCGCTATTATCCCGCGAATAATGGCATATTTAATGTGGATGCCCGCACCCATCACAGCCCATTTTATAATGGTCAATATGTGGATCTAAAGATTTTAGGTTTTACAGTTAAAAGATTATATAAATCAGAAAATTACCATCCCGTATTTGGGCCAGATATTCTGGACTAACCCCACGTTCAAATTTTAGCAGATTCTCCCGATGAAGCAAAAAATAGACCAAATACAAACTTTTGAATACACAACCGATCTTAATGAAATACAAAATTATTTTAACAGTGAAAAAAAACCTTTTGTTATAAAAAATGCCTTCAGCAGCAATATAGATTTAAACTATCTTGAAAAACACTTCAGCAGCCAGGATGTGATTGCTCTTAATGAAAATTCAGATAAAGAAATTTTGCCCATGTCAGAGTTAATCAGCAAAGTGAATCAGGGCAAAAAATATCGCTTAAGGGCAAACACTAAAATTGGCAACCAGCTGAAGGAACACATAGATACACACTATCTGGAACAGGTAAGGGGAAACAAAAAACACCTGTTTGATTATTTGTTGTCATTTGGTAAAACATCCAGGCAAAATACACTGTTTTTAAGCACCAAGGAATGTACATTTTCCAAACATGCCCACGTCATTTCAGGCCTGATAATACATTTATATGGCAATAAAACATGGTATATATCAAAATCACGTGAGCGGTTTCAATCCATAAAATATAAAAGCCTCCTCAACCCAAATCCGCTTTATGTAACAGATAAAGACCCAACGGAAGAAATAGCGCTCAGGCTGGAACCCGGAGACGTGCTGTATATGCCGGCATACTGGTTTCATTACACCTACTCCTATGATATAAATATTAGCTACAGCCATTTTTTCACAGAACCAATTCAATACTATTTGTATAAAACATTTTTAATGTTCACCTATCAGGCAGTGACTAACCCTGTCCACTCTTTTATAAAGGCCATACGCAAAGAGCCTGAAGAGCATATTTTTGACAGGGAAGAAATCATAGACAAGTGTAATAAAATAAGAAATAAAGCCCAAAGAGATGAGGCCTTGCAGTTTTTTAAAGACAATGATTATTCATAGGGCCATTTCTAAAACCTAGCGACCCACCCTACAAACAAACCCATCAAGCGCCACTCTTTATTAAACTTCTAAATTTTGAGATGTATTTCGTCCGCAAAGACGTTGTTAAATTCGCGCTGTAATTTTCTTTAATTATTCTATTGGAATATTCAATGAACCACATAATTGTTTTTCTTGCCCTTTTTGTTTCTACCCTTGCCCAGCCCTTGAGTGATGATCTGGCCTATCAAACCGTTTCCGATCATCTGAAGGGATCCAATATCCCAGAAGCATATATAAGAGAAGCATTTACCCACGATGAAATAAAAATTCATAAAGAGATTGCAGAAAAATTTGCAAGGCCTTACGAAAAGAAAACCTGGAAAGTGTATCGAAAAATTTTTGTGAAAGATTCCAGAATAGCCGCCGGAGCAAAGTTTTATAAAGAAAATATTGAATTAATAAAAACAGTATCCGGCCACTATAAAGTAGATCCATTTATTATAGTTACCATTGCGGGTATCGAAAGTAACTATGGTTCTCACCACTCCCAATATTCTGTATTTAACTCATTATATTCTCAAATTCATGACATGCCAAAAAGAGCAAAGTGGGCATCAAAGGAATTAGCAGAGTTTATAAAATATTGTTACAATGATCAGTTGGACCCTCAGGAAATTGGCGGCTCATATGCAGGTGCCTTTGGATTTGGACAATTTATACCATCCAGTTTTAATAATTACTCGGTGGACTTTAATGAAGATGGCGTAAGGCAGCCATATGATTGGTCAGATGTATTAGCAAGCATTGCTAATTATCTGCGACGAAACGGTTACAAACCCAATAGCAATAATTATGAAAGAGATGGAGATATTTGGAAATCTATTTATGCTTATAATCATGCAGACAATTATGTTATGGCTGTTTTAGAGTTAAGAAATGAAATAAAAAATCAATCAGAAAAAGAAGGGGCCGCTAAAGAGTGAAACAACTCTGTCAGGGTATCAATTCTGAATACAATCAACATGTTAGCCTAAAATATCAGTTATATAATTCTCTCTTTTTAACCAATCCCCAAAAATTCAGCATAAAGTAATTAAATATCTTTAATGAAACGCAGAGACTTTATCAAAACAGGATTAATAGGAGCCACCGCAGTAAGCATAGCGCCTGCAGCAATAATAAGTAGGCAGGACTGCAATGTAACCAATAATGATATACTAGGGCCCTATTGGGCCGAAAACCACCCCTACAGGGCGATTTTAGCGAATATGGAGGAACCAGGTACACGTATTTATATTTCAGGAACGGTAATGGCAAATAATTGCGAAACACCAATTCAAAATGCCATTGTTGATGTATGGCACGCCAATGATGATGGATGTTACACTATATTTCAAGAATGCGACTCAGGGAACACCGATGAAGATCCTTATAATTTGCGTGGACAAATGTTGACAAATGAAAATGGGGAATATTCTTTTGAATCAATTTGGCCTGGATACTATACTGGACGCCCAAGACATTTTCATTATAAAATCACAACACCAGATAATCTTGAACTAGTAACGCAATGTTATTTTTTAATTGATCCAGAAGTTGACGATTCATGGATTGAAAATCACCCTGGCCTGGTGATTCCTTTAGAAGAAGGAGAAGAGGGGCTCTATGGAAATTTTGATATAGTTATGGATGAAGATGGTAGTAATGTAGGTACAGAGGTACTTGACTCGACAATTCCTATGGAGCCATATATAAATAATAACTATCCAAATCCATTCAACAATTCTACAGAAATTGAATTTGGAACAACAAAGTTAGAACATGTGAGTATTAACATATATGACGTATCTGGGAAGTGGATAATAAATATCATTGATAAGAAAATGAAACCAGGAATGCATAAATTAAAATGGAATGGGAATAATGCTATAGGGAACCAGGTTCCTTCAGGAAATTATTTATTAGTGATAAAAAGTGGAAGCTTCACCGGGTCTAGAAAAATTATGTATTTAAAATAATAGGATATTAAATATAAATGAAGGAAAGTAAGAAATAGGATATTATTTAGAAAAACAACAACCATTTCTATGGTGTATATATGAACATCATGTAAAGTATATAAGGTGAATATTAACTATTTTATTCATTGTTTATATTGCACTTAGCAGAATTCCACCATAAGATAAAAAATTGTTAATTTATAAACTTTAAAGACGGTGAATTATAAAATAATTGGCCAAAGGTTTAATATAGAAAACAATAAAGTCTTTATTGGTTTATTAAAGATCTCTAATCACAATAATACTAAAATATTAAATAAAGTATTTCAATGTATGGACCATAGCTTTCCTTGCCGGAAGAACTAATAATTGAATCATAATTTTGTGGTTATTTACATACATAAATAAATAAATTATGACAGGCATATGGGTTATATAACTCGAATTTTATAAAATATATATATGTTTGATTATTATATACTTATACCACAATTATAGAATTATTATGATGATAAATTATAATTATTTATGTGGATGAATAAGTATATTTATATAAAATATTTTTGGTGTAATAATTAAATAGTTTATTGTTATAAGTTGCAAAAATAACACAAGTGCGAATTGAATAGATATATAAAACCAAAAATAACAATTATAAGAAAGATTTCTTATTATCATGCCACTAGTTTATGTTTTTTATTAATAGTAATTACAATTTTAATTGGTTGATTATATCTGTTGTATTACAGGCATTCAAAGTAACGATATAACATTATAGTTATTATGTTAATATTTGTAAATAATATACTTACATCATAAATAGTGATTTATTATAATTTATGTAATCATTACGGTTTTATTAGCGCCCATAAAAACAACATTGAATTATTTTAATTAGTTCTGTGGGATTTCCAACTGAGATAGCACAAAAATGGTCTCTAGAATATTGTATAGGAATTGCTCATGTTTATTTTGAAAAATAATTGTTTACAGCTACACAACCCACGTTGCATAAAGGGGAATTATTTCCTTTTGCTAAATTAATAAATATTAGAATTGACCAGTTGAACAATGATGTTAAATGAATGAAATAAAATTTGCTATAATACAATATTTAGTGGTCATGTAAGTATATGATTATAAATGAATAATAATATATATGTAGTAGTATTAATAGTCAAAATGAATAAATATATTCTTATTAATAATCTAAAAATGCTTATATGAAAAAGATCATTAGATTATCGTTTATGATAAAAGAAATATATATACTTGAAAATGTATTAATATGACTTCTTTATAAAAATTATATTTTATATGAAATTTAATAATTCATTATTTTATTTATTATTCTCTAATGAATTTTACAGAATAGATAATTAAAAGTTGGGTAATTAAAAGTGGCGTGATAATTATTATTATTATACTTTATTATGACTCATTAACATGATATATATTGTCTAATATAATACTATATATGTTGTTGATAATGAAGGAGATAAAAAACATTTAAAATGCAATATGAAAATTATTATTCTTAATAATAATTTTGGTGTAAAAAAAGATTATTATCCTTCTAATTTTATGAAACCGCGCTACTATACAATCCTAAATATATATTTATACTACGCCTAATCTCCATCCCCATCCTGTTGTAATATGCCCTACCCTTAGCGGGTGAAATGGGAACGTTTAATTTGCTCTTATGAAAAAACTAATTCAATATTAAAATGTCACAGGTAATTCAATCTCCGCTCCACCCCTCTCAATTAATACCGTGATGGTCATTCCGGGTTCTAATTTTTCTAATCTATCCATAAACTCATAAATATCATTAATTGAATTCCCACCCATTGATTTAATCACATCACCTTTTTGTATTCCTGCCATTGCAGCTGGTCCATTTGGTTTGGAAATACCATCTACCTCCAAACCTTTCTTGGTACTTCCGTAAGCAGGGATGATACCGAATGTAACTTTGAATTTTGTATTTCTTCGCATTCGGCCTTCTTTTGGACCAGCCTCAGTAAAAGGCGGCCGTTCAGGTAATCGTGATAAATTAAATGTAACATCATAAATAAGATCTAATATATCCTTTTCACCTTTTAAATTAATTAGTTTCCAAGAATCATTTGGCGTATGATATTCATTATGGAAACCTGTAAAAAAGAAAAGCACAGGAATGTCTTTTCCATAAAAAGCGGCATGATCACTTGGTCCATATCCTGGCTTAGTCATATTTATTGTAAATTTTCTTCCAATAGATTCCTCTTCAAGAAGCGGCTCGAAAATTGGAGACGTACCAACCCCGCCCACAGTTATTGATGAATCCTTCATTCTTCCAATCATATCCAAATTAATCATAGCCACAATATTTTCGATATTCACCAATGGGTTTTCTACAAAATATTTTGCACCCAACAATCCTTTTTCTTCAGCATCGAAACCTAAAAGAATGATGCTTCTTTTTAATCTACTTTTTTGGGAAATTAATTTATGGGCTATTTCTAAAAGGCCAGAGGTTCCTGATGCATTGTCATCTGCTCCATTGTGTACAATTAGTGTATCCGGCTTGCGTGAGCCGGTTCCTTTTCCACCCATTCCAAGATGGTCAAAATGTGCACCTAAAACAACATATTCATTTCTATATTTACGGTTTCCGCTTTGAATTAGTCCGACCACATTGGCGGCTCTAATTTGTACAGTGTTTAATTGTACAGATGCACTAATAGTAACAGGTAATTTAAAATTGACCGTCTTCAAAGATTCATTCATTATATTCTGAATATTTTTCCTAGTCTGGCCAACGGTTTTAAATAATTCATCTGCAATTTTATTTGATAGATGGATTGCTGGTATACCGGCATTTGAATACCCCGCCATATATTTTAATGGATATAAATCGATATCTTCAACTTGGGATACATAAATGATACCCGCGGCTCCTTTGTCCCTCGCAACTAACATTTTTTTATGAAGTCCAGAATGTGGCGTGTATGAAGAATGTTGATTATTTCTCCCAGGACTGTGCCGCATGACAATAACCCATTTCCCCACGACATCTAAGCCACTATAATCATCCCACTTTAATTCCTTTTCGTTGATAGAGAATCCATATCCCGTGAACACAGCAGATGCGGAAACAGCCTCGTTCCCAGAAAACCAAAGAGGTATATAATCATGTCCAGTTACAAGACTATCTCTATCAATACTCATTGAATTATTTTTACCCAATTCAATTCCATCTGTAATATTGAAAGGTTGGACAAACGACCCATTTTCCCATCCAGGTTTTACACCAAAAGATTTGAATTGCCGAATAAGATATGATATTACATCCTTAGATTCTCGGGTACCCGGATAACGCCCAGCTCTATCTTTATGTGATAAATACCGAATATGATCCATAATATCATCCTCTGTAATCGATGGAGAAAATCCAGATCGGTATGTGCCGTAATTTTTCATCTGTATCATGGCCAAACCAAGAAATACAATCAATATATAGGTGTAAAGTGAATTAGTGTTCTTATTCATAGCGTTTTAAAATTTAAGGAAAAAATCGGAGGACAAAGATAAAGGAATTAATTTTCTCCTATGAAAAATTCTGTAAAATTTACTGTAAAAACAAATTATGTTCCTGAAAGATCAAACCCTGTTCGCTCATACTATCTTTTTTCCTATCATATAACAATTATGAATAGGGGAGATAATCAAGTACAGCTTTTGAGTCGTTATTGGCATATCACTGATGGACAAGGTAACACAGAAGATGTTCATGGCCCCGGCGTGGTAGGCAAACAACCAAAACTATACCCAGGTGAAAATTTTGATTATACTAGTTTTTGCCCTCTCCCAACGCCAATGGGATTTATGGAAGGAAGTTTTAGGATGATAAATGACAACGGAAATGAATTTGATGCAATTATAAAACCTTTCAGATTAGTGGCGCCACAAGTTTTGAATTAATTCCCCAAATCAAGTTCGAGCAGATCCGATATTTTAAAGGCAATATCTAAAATAGACATGGATTTAATTGGGCCTTTTTTGACACCGCGCCCAGTAGCAATATACCCCGTTTTCAATATTTTACGTCTCGGGTCACCACCATGAGACCCGCCAGATTTTTCCACAATAAAGGGCTGATCATTGCTGCGCACAAAACCGTAGCCATCATTCGCCAACAAGACGAAATCTGTTTTTCGCGGAGCCCAAAGTGCGCCATTCATGTGGCGTTGTTCTAATATTTCAAATGCATCCTGTTTGGATAATAATAAGCGAACTCTTTTTTTAAATTCCCAATCAGTCGGCTCTTTAAGCCGCACAAAACCAGACCCACCAGACCCTAGGCATACTACTTTCCAATTGGAAATAGAGCCATTATTTAATGTAAGCCACCCTTCTTTTTCAAATAAACGATTTAAACTCACTTGTTTTTCATAATCTCTAAATCCGTGATCCCCCGTGATTATGAGAGTGGTAGATTCCCACAAATTGTTATCATCTAAAAAGGAGTTGATATTTCCTATCAATGAATCCATGAACATAAATGAATCCTTAGCTTCATTCGAAGATTTTCCAAATTTATGTTGCATAAGATCAGTTTCAATCATGTGGTATAAACTCAAATGAGGTGCTTTGCGGGCAAAAGCATCTATGAAGATCTCGTGTAGTAACAAGTCTCTATTGTACCCCGATGGATTGCCATCCTCTGGCACTACCCCACGTACTTTTGCGGATTCCAAAAACGATTCCGGACGGTCGTGTTTTCGTACAAGGTCAACTGTTGAGATTGTGTCGCTGACTGATTTTATTTCCGGAAGCATCCAATCCATTTTTGCACCAACGGACACAGGCCAGCTCACACCCAGAGTGACAAGCCCCTTTTGCCTTGCTTTAGTAACAACCGTTGGAACTTCTATGGAATCTGCATACCAATACCAATCGACAAAATTATTCTTTGGTATAAAAGGTCGATTGTTTACAATTCCATGTTTAGCAGGTGTAACACCAGTGATCATAGATGTATGGGATGGATATGTTAAGGAAGGAAACACCGTTTGAACATTTGTGCAATATTCTCCATCTGCCATGAGTCGGGTTAGGTTTGGAAGATCTTTTGTATAAGTGGGGTTGTTTAAAACATCACCGGGTAAACCATCAATGGAAATAAGTATCACCCGAGGATCAGACCAATTTCCCTTTGGTCCACCGCAGGAGATAAAACTTAAAATAATAAATATTGAAATAAATTGTTTCATTGAATAAGTGTAAAACAATAATGAATACCGGTAATTTAAACCCATGGAAATAAGTCGTACTAAAATAATTGCTACAGTAGGTCCTAGTTGTTCAACATTCGAAATAGCCCAGTCACTTGTTGATCAAGGCGTCAACTGTTTTCGTATAAATCTGTCTCATGGAACCGGAAAAGATAAACAATCTTATTTTGACCTGATTAAGTCCACTCATCTACCTTCCGGCGGTCGTCCAGCAATCCTGGCAGACCTTGCGGGGCCCAAAATTCGAGTGATTGGGCTCGAATCCGACTTTGAATTAAAAGAAGGGGATGTTGTTACCATCAGTAACGAAGAGATAGACAAAAATATAATTCCCGTTTCAAAAGGCGTAAAATTTCAGAAAGTTGATGCGGGTGCACAGATATTGATTAATGATGGTCGTATTGCATTGGAGGTTGTTAAACACGTTTCAAATTCAACGCTGGAATGTCAAACGATCATTCCCGGCATTGTGGAAAATCGTAAAGGAGTCAATTTCCCAGGTGTAGCCTTGGATGTTCCCAGCCTTACGGAACAGGATGAACAGGATTTGGAGTTAGCGCTGAAAAATGGTTCAGATTGGATAGCACTTTCTTTTGTGAGGTCCCCTCACGATTATGACTTGGTTCGTTCCCGTGTTCGGGATCTTGGGTTTGCTGTTCCAATCATGGCAAAAATTGAAAAATGGGATGCAGTTCAAAACCTTGATGGAATCATTGATGCATTTGATGCAGTCATGGTAGCCCGTGGAGACTTGGGTGTGGAGCTCCCACTTGAGCGTGTTCCCTTGATCCAAAAAGAAGTTATTGATAAAGCCACACAGGCGGGAAAGCCGGTAATTATTGCTACTCAAATATTAGACTCAATGACCGATAGGCCCATTCCAACCCGGGCAGAAGTCAGTGATATTGCAAATGCAATCTTAGATGGCGCTGATGCGCTGATGGTGACCGGTGAAACAGCCATGGGCAAATTCCCGGAAAAAGTTATTCAAGTGCTAACCCGGGTGATAGAGGAAACAGAATCAGCCATTAATTATCAAGACTATTATATAACACATGGGAATAAACATTTAAATACAGCACAAGCAATTAGTCACGCAGCCTGTTCCGTTGCGTATGACCAAGATATAAAAATTTTAATTACCATGACTCATAGCGGAAGTACCGCCAGGATGGTGTCGCGATATCGACCAGCTGCCCGGATTATCGCCATGACGCCTATTAAAGAAATATCACGCCAACTTTCAATAGTTTGGGGAATTACAGCTATTGTCATTAATGAATATGATTCATCAAGGGAAGCCCAAGAAATTGTCAATACAGTTTTATCAAGCGGAAAAATTCTTAAGGAAGGCGAGAAATATGTTATTACTGGTGGAGTGCCTGTGGGGGTACCGGGAACAACAAATTACTTATCCGTTTTTAAATTCGTCTGAACAGATTTTCATTTAATAGAAAAAAGGCATTAACATAGAATGTTTAAGATAAAACTATTCTCTACATTTATAATTACGACCTTTTTAATAGCTGATATTCCTCCGGGATATTATGATGAGGCTGGAGGGCTAGAAGGCGAGCCGTTGCGATTAGCCCTGCACAATATTATTGATGACCATATTTCACAGAGTTATAGCTCGTTATATGGTCTTTTTCAATCCACTGATGCTAAGTCTGACGGGACTGTTTGGGATATGTATTCAGATATTCCTGGTGGAACACCGCCCTATATTTACAATTTTACAAGCGCAGACCAATGCGGGAATTATGGCGGGGAAGGAGATTGTTTTAACCGGGAGCATTCTTGGCCCAAAAGCTGGTTCAATGAGGGCATGCCCATGAACACGGATCTATTCCATATCTATCCTACAGACGGCTATGTAAATGGCATGCGATCCAACCACCCCTATGGGGAAGTAGCAAGCACAACTTGGACATCGCAAAATGGCAGCCACCGTGGTAACATGAATTCTTATAACCACAACGGGACAGTCTTTGAGCCAATTGATGAATATAAAGGAGATTTTGCCCGAACCTATTTTTATATGTCAACACGTTATTATACTGAGGATTCCGGGTGGGACGATAACGATATGGTAAATGGTTCAAACCTTAACGACTGGGCTGTAAACATGTTAATGGATTGGCATTTACAAGATTCGGTAAGCCAAAAAGAAATTGATCGAAATAATGCTGTTTATGCAATTCAAGGAAACAGAAACCCTTTCATTGATCATCCGGAATGGGTAATCTGTGTCTGGGGACAGTGCGATTCAGGCCCTGGAAATCTTCCACCAATAGCCAATGCTGGACCAGATCAGGTCGTTGGTGAAAATCAGTTAGTAATTCTTGATGGAACTGAATCATATGATGAGGAAAATATAGACCTGTCTTATATGTGGACTGCCCCCATCGGGATATTGCTGAACAACGCGAACTCATCCATTGCTAGTTTCACCACACCTATAGTAGATGACTCAATCGACTTTATTTTTGAATTAATTGTATCTGATGGAGAATTCAATTCAGATCCGGACTCAGTTACCATTACAGTTTTTCATAGAAATGTTTCCCCCGTAGCTTATGCGGGACCCGACCAAACTATTATGGAGAATGAACTTGTTATTTTAGATGGTACAGGGTCATCTGATTTCGAAAATATGAATCTCTCTTATTCCTGGTCATCCCCCGTTAATATTGAATTAGATGATTCAACACGATCCACGCCAACTTTCATTTCACCTGAAGTCAGTGATTCCACATTCTTATTATTTACCTTAATCGTTTCCGATGGGGAACTATATT
>CAZCHA010000017.1:0-23312 GCA_964498175.1 uncultured bacterium | reverse complement strand
TATGAGATTTGAAAGATTTAACATTTTAGAATTGGATGGCTGTACCATCACAATACTCAGGAATATGAACGCCTAGCATATGAGCGATTGTGGGGGCAATATCCACAGTTTCCCGTGGAGATGTGTCTTTTTGGGCTTTAAAATGGCTGCGAGCAAAGATAAGGGGTACGTGTGTATCGTAATCATAGGGTGAACCGTGTGATGTACCGTAGGGATTCCTGTATAGATAACCAGCGGTTACAAGAGGAAAAAATTCTGGACTCTTTTCAGGATGGATCATTTTTTGTATGCGAACCGTGATTTTGTCTTGTTGCGTACTATTTAATACATCATCTTTAATAATGACTTTTTCTATCCCATCAACGCTGGTAAGATATTTTTCAACTATTTCATATATATGCTCGGGCTCCAGGTTGGCCTTTTTTAATCTCTCATGATTCAAATAGAAATTGCCACCTTCACGGTGGTACAACTTCTTTCCAAATCGTTCTTCACATTCTTCATCTATCCATTCAATTGCTTCTGCCAGATGGTCTGGATTTATACGTCCTCCCGAGCCGCCACTTTCAACCAAATACTCAGGCAGAGGTAACCCACCGTGGTCTGCTGTCAGGACAAACATAACATTCTCAAGCCCAAGACTTTTATCAACGAACTCCATAAAATTTCCCAGATAACGATCCAGTCTTATACACGCATCCATCACTTCTTGTGAGTGCGGTCCATAATTATGGATCATCCAATCCATGGCCGAAAGACCAATAGCTAAATAATCTGGCTCTTGATCTGCTCCTAAAGATTCCCCTTTAATAGCTTCCTTTGCCAGCTCCAGTACTTCCCGTTCAAACCATGGAAAACCCATGAACACTGCAGTTGGATCGGCACTGGCATCGATCCCAATGGGAAAAACAGGTGAATATTCATCCATTAAATAACTATCCACCTCTCCTGGGTAATGATCTTCACGTGCATACTCTAAATATAAATTTTCAGAGAGTGATTTAACCCAAACAGAATCCTTATATGAGCCTACATTCAGATTCTGATTGAACATGACAGCCCAATCCGGGAGCTCATCTATATATTGGTCAGATGATATAAAACTCCCTGCCTTATTATAATACAAGGGAAGATCGGGTTGTTTTCCACCCAATATGCATGCTGCCCTATCCTTTCCGCCAATTGAAATTACCTTAGAATTAGGGTATTCAGTTTTCAACCAATCACCAAGTCCAAATGTATTATACCTTGCAAAAGACCTAGCTTTTCCTTTAGATGATCCAACTACTTTTGCATTTGGGTCTTCAACACAATTTACATTTTTTTTAAGATCACGATCATAGTAACTATTCCCAATCACCCCCACTTTACCTGGATATTGGCCAAATCCAATAGCAGTGTGCCCAGGACCCGTTGCAGTATAACTATGCTCATGGTGTGTATCTGTAAACCAGATACCATGATCCATCAACCAACGAAAACCACCGCTGTATAGATCGTCAAACCGATTAAGTAGGTCTGGTCGCATCTGGTCTACCACAAGGGTGATTACCAGTTTTGGTATTCGGGGTTGAGAGTTGTTACAAGATAAAGAAAAAAACGCTGCAATTATTGGCAGCCAAAAATAACTACGAATCATTCAATGACCTTTAAAAATCGTCGTTTTCCAACTTTTAGTATTTGTTCGGCAGATGGTACTATTGTCGCTTGAATATCTGTAATAGGTTCACCATCTAATTTAACAGCACCTTGCTTTATCATTCGTCGGGCTTCTCCCTTACTCTGCAGTATTCCTGCGTCAAAGATCACGTTAACAATTAAGTCTTTTTCATTCAAAGAAAATTCAGGAATATTATCTGGAGTACCTTTCCCAACAACGATTGTGTTAAAATGCTGTTCTGCCTTGGATGCGGTTTCCGCATCAAAATATAGTTCTACCACAGTTCGTGCTAGTTCTCTTTTGATTTCCATTGGATTAACAGAAGGATCAGCCAATCGAGACTCTGCGGACTTTACTACCGTTTCATCTGCATCTGCTGCCAAAGTGAACCATTTTACTATCATATCATCAGAAATAGAAAGCGTTTTTCCATACATATCTTCAGGTTTATCATAGAGTCCAATATCATTTCCATAAGATTTGGACATTTTATCAATCCCATCAGTCCCTTCCAATAATGGAAGCGTAATAATACATTGCGGATTTTGTTCATTACTTTTTTGGAGATCACGCCCCACTAATAAATTAAATTTTTGATCTGTGCCACCTAATTCCACATCTGCATTCAATTCCACAGAATCTTGACCTTGTGCCAATGGATATAAAAATTCATGGAGAAGAATGGGAGTTTCGGATTGGAATCGTTTAGTAAAATCATCCCGTTCCAACATACGAGCTACCGTGTAAGAACTAGCCAATTTTACCACGTCATTGAAGTTCATATTATTTAGCCAATCTGAGTTATACACAATCTTAAGTTTATTTATATCAAGTATAACTTTAGATTGATCCACATAAGATTCAGCATTGGATCGAGCCTCTTCTAATGTTAATTGTGGTCTAGTTTTATTACGTCCGGATGGATCGCCAATCATAGCAGTAAAATCGCCAATAACAAGTACTGCTTGATGGCCTAGATCTTGAAAATGGCGAAGTTTTCGTAAAACAACTCCGTGGCCAATATGCAAATCTGGTCGGCTAGGATCACATCCGAGTTTAATAATTAGCGGTTTACCAGTTTCCTTGGATTTTTGAAGTTTCTTTTTAAGAATATCCTCGGGAATAATCTCTTCCGCACCTCGTCGGATAAGGGCTAATTGCTCATCTACTTGTAGAAAATTCATTTTTGACTCAATGCTCTTTGTATATCTCTTTCAACATCACGTTTCTTTTTACTATCTCGTTTATCATGAAGCTTCTTTCCTTTTGCTAATCCAACTTCCAATTTGATTAGTCCACCCTTAAAATACAATTTCGTAGGGACTGCAGTTAAACCTTTTTCTGCCAATTTTGAACCGATACGCGATATTTCCTTTTTATGAAGTAGTAATTTTCTATCTCGAATTAGCTCATGACCTTCAATCCCCGTGTGGCTATAGGATGCGATATGAGCCCCTTTTAGCCATGCTTCACCTTCACGAATTAAGACATAAGATTCTTTTAAACTAACATTCCCTTCACGAATGCTTTTCACTTCACTACCCATTAATTGAATTCCTGCTTCATGGGTTTCAAGAATATGGAATTCATGAAAGGCTTTTCGATTGGTGGCGACTATTTTGATTTCCATGATAAAAAAGCGGGTGAAAAATACGGGAATGCTTTACCCTTCTCCAAGTTTATTCCCTGTGATTTTCCGTCGGGGTTTAATAAAATTCCTGATCTATTTTTAATGGTTGACATGTTTTTTGATTTATTGCCCGGGTGGCGGAATTGGTAGACGCGCACGGTTCAGGTCCGTGTGTCCTAACAGACGTGCTGGTTCGACTCCAGTCTCGGGCACTTTTTTTAAGTTAAAAATTCAAACTTCAGTTACTTCATTATCAAGTTTTAAACACCATTAAATTAATATTTATGTATATTTCATTGTGAACATTCTCCTCATTGAACCGTATTTCACTGGATCTCATAAACAATGGGCAGTAGGGTTTGCCGAACACAGCAAGCACGATGTTCGATTTTTAACAATGAAAGGCCAATTCTGGAAATGGCGCATGCATGGCGGGGCAGTAACCATGGCAAGGAAATTCAATAATCTCACCTGGCGCCCGGATCTCATTCTTGCTACGGATATGCTGGATTTGTCCACATTTCTTGCCATTACAAAATCAAAATCCAATGGTATCCCCACTGCTATCTATTTTCATGAAAATCAATTGTCTTATCCTTGGTCACCGAAAGATCGAGATATTCAAAATAATCGTGACACCCACTACGGGTTTATCAATTATGCATCAGCATTGGCTGCAGATCAGGTATTCTTCAATTCTGAATTTCACATGGTTTCTTTCCTGGATGCTCTCCCCCGTTTCCTACGGCAATTTCCGGATTATCGTGAATTAGATTCTGTAAATGTGGTCCGTGGAAAAAGCCGTATTCTTCACTTAGGAATGGATCTTCGGCAATTTGACAATCATCGCAAGAGCCATGGGGATGAACCGCTCATTCTCTGGAATCATCGCTGGGAGTATGATAAAAATCCTACTGAATTTTTTAACGTTTTGGGAAAAGTCCGGGAATATGGTCATAATTTTAAATTGGCGGTTCTAGGAGAGAATTTTCATCAATACCCAGATATTTTTATTGAAGCCCATAAATCATTTGAAGATCAGATAGTTCAATGGGGCTATACCGAATCATTCACAGAGTATGCGCAATGGCTCTGGAAGGCTGATATTCTGCCTGTAACATCCAATCAGGAATTTTTTGGTGCGAGTGTCATGGAAGCTATGTATTGTGACACATGGCCGCTTCTACCCAATAGATTAACATATCCGGAGTTGCTGCCTTCAAAACACCATCGAGATCATTTATACTCAAATGGTCAGGATCTTTTTAATAAAATAAATTGGGCTATTGAGAATTACGAACAGATTAAGTCCCTTCATTTCCATTCAATTGCCAAGCCCTACGATTGGGAATACATGGCGCCCAGGTATGATAGCGCTTTAGAACAGATATAAGATCGAGCTAGTTAATAAACTAGGAGTTCCTAAGAACTATTTTAACAAAACCATTTTCCTTGTTTGATTATAATAGCTAGATGACAGTTTTATAAAATATACACCACTGGGTTGGTTGCTTCCATTCCAATGAAATTCTTGGGTTCCGGATTCAATTTCCCCATCGAATAGCGAGTCAATCAAACGACCATTTATATCAAATACTTGTAATGATGTGTTACAATTTGTCTCAAAATGAACGGTTATGGTTGTAATTGGATTGAATGGGTTGGGATAATTGTTCACAATAGCGAATTTTGTTGGGACAGGGATTTCATTTATTATATCCACACTTGGATCTAATGAAATATCAAAAACCCTTGGTAAGTGATCAGATGCTTCCTGGGTATCGTCCCACAATAACCCATATTCTGCCAACGTTTCATCATCCAAGGCTAATGTATTTAGAATATAATGTTTTCCTGTATCGATTGTAGCATCAGAATAAAAAATATAATCCAATTTCCCGGGATTGTATGAGCTCCAATCCTTTCGCCACGTATAGCCCATACGCTTGTGTGTATGACGGGAAAAAAGATCAACAATATTTGACGCATCCCAATCCGGTAGAAAATCATCACCATATTCATTTTCATCTTCTATATCGCCAATACGTAATGTTTCCACCTGTTGACGATAGCCTACAAAATTAAAATCCCCAACATGAACAAAAGGTGTTTCAAATTCCAAATTAAAAGGACCATTACTATTCGTAATCCAATTCCGCCAAATAGAAGCAAATTCATCCACTTGTTCTTGGCGACTATCATTGCTTGCACAGCAAGATAGATGAGAATTGATTATCAATAATTTTTTTCCTAATTCATTTTCTGTATCTAATAGGGCACACATGGTTCGTTCAGAGCTGATCAAATTTGCATCGTTCAAAATTGGGAATCGGGAGAGCACAACCAAATCCCGATAAGTCCAACTTGCGTGCCATTGTTCTTGTGGAAACCAGGACTGAACCACATCGTCAATTTCATTCCATTCCCAGTGTTCCTGGATCGCAATCACATCCGGGTCAAGCGCCTGCAAAATTCGCCTGAAATGGGGTTCTCGTTCCGGGTCGATCATACCTTCGTTTAAATTATTATAAGTTACAATGCGAATATCATCTTCGTGTCGTCTCTCTAAAGAAATGGGTTCCGGTAGTGGAACTGCGTCTTCACCAATACTAAAGAAAATCCCTCCTGATTCGTTTGGAACAATATCCGAATTAGGCGGTGCTTCTGCGATAACGATTCGGCCTTCAACTAACACCTGAGTGCCATTCAATGTCATTAAATTAGAATTTCTTGCGATAGCGATTTCAAATTCAGATGATGTGATAGTGGGGCCAATTCGTAATGTTAAATCATTTTGCCAAACATCCGAACCTCCTCCATTAAAATAAAATACACCTTGCCGTTGCCCGAAAGTCCAATCCAACTCAGCGCCTATACCATAATATTCGAGACCTGTTGTAGAATCATTGTCAGTGTCGATATAAAGATGAAAATCATTCCAGTCCTGCATTAAAAACTCGCCATTGTGAAATGAAAAATAGATAAACAGGAATTCCATATCATAGGTGATTTTTATATCAGCAAAATCAGCACCCATTCCGTCCCCTTCCATATCAGAATATGATACAGGAACGTTTTCCCAATCCTGAAACTGCCCATCAATAGTAATGGGGTGCCCTGCCATAAGAAATGATATTAAAAAAGAGCTGATCGCCATGCGAATAAGCCCCAACAAAGAAGATAATATGTTTTGCGTTGATTTAGGCATTAAGCATGTCCAACACAAGCCGAATTCCCCAGCCGGTAGCACTACCTTTCGGATCAATGCTGGTTGTCTTACTGCCCCAGGCTGTACCTGCAATATCAAAATGAACCCACGGAATATCATTGTCCACAAATTCTTTCAAAAATGCACCACCGGCAATGCTTCCAGCCTGCATAGGAGCTCCTGTGTTTTTCACATCAGCAATCTCAGACTTGACCTGCTTACAGAATTCTGGCCACAAAGGGAGTTCCCAGACTTTTTCACCAACATTCTTTGATGACAATTTAACTTGCTTCATTAGATCATCATGGGTACCCATAACTCCTGCAGCGATATGACCAAGAGTCACTAAAACTGCGCCAGTCAAGGTTGCAAAATCTAAAATAAATTCAGGTTCGTAGTGTTTAGATGCATAGGACAATGCATCTGCAAGAATTAATCGTCCCTCAGCATCCGTATTTAAGACTTCAATCGTCTTTCCATTGTATGCTTTGAGAATGTCACCTGGTTTATAGGCTTTTGCTCCCAGTAGGTTTTCTGTAGATGGCACAATGCATACAACATTAATTTTTGGTTTTAAGGCAGCAATGGCTTTCATTGTCCCTAAAACGGTAGCTGATCCACACATATCGTATTTCATTTCATCCATTTTTCTCGCAGGTTTGATGGAAATTCCACCGGCATCGAATGTGAGTCCTTTCCCTACTAATACTTTTGGTTTTTCATCGCCGCCATTCATGTATTCTAAAATGATGAATTTTGGTGGCTCGTCCGTCCCCAGTGCCACACCTGCTAAAGCACCCATTCCCATTTCAGTGAATTCTTCACGATCAAAAACAGTGAGTTTCATTCCTCCTTCATCCGCGATCTCTTTAGCTGCTTCAGCCAGACGAGATGGTGTTGTAATATTCCCAGGGTGATTCCCAAGGTCACGGGCAAAACAAACTGCATTCGCGACAGCTGCCCCTTTTGCAACATCCGGTGAGTCACACCCAAGAACTGTAGCAGATTTCAATTCAAAACCGTCATCTTTCCCGGTTTTATAGTCTAAAAATTGATAACTCCCTAAAACGAGTCCTTCTCCACAGGATTGACAATGTTCACAATTTTCACAAAAACATTCCATTGCCACAGAATCAATCTTTTTGCCAATGGCTGTTCGAGATACTTTCCCTGCAACCAATCGAACTGCATCTGAACCAAATTTATCTTTTTTACCAAGTCCTAAAAGCAGAATCCGTTTTCCATCTACATAGAAAACATGCGATTCACCTGTTTTTCCTTTTACATCATTCAGGTCAATTGCATCTGTAAATATACCATTTGATGCTCCGTCAATTGCCTCTGCCATTGGGGTAAAACTTTTATCTTCAAAAACACCAACTGCGATTAGGCCCGCATTTGTATTATCCCATGAATCATTTGAATTATTTACAATAGTAATATGTGCCATAATTTTCCTTTTATAAAATTAATATTGAATAAAATCAGACTGAAAATTAAAGGTTCTCGCATATCACTTCCAGTAACATAATCCACATTTTATAGTTTACTAGTTTAGATTAACTTTTCGTCTCCATTCATGGCGATTATTAACATCAAATCCAAAGAACGGAAACCGGCTGCCTTGCTTTTTTTCATGTTCTTTTCCATCGTATCTGCAACCATTACGGGAGCGTCCGTCAGGGATGCGGTTTTTCTTACCCAGTTTGACAAATCTTACCTCCCTGTGATGTTTATTACCATAGCTGTGGTAATGGCTGGTGTAATCGCACTTTATAAAAAACTCACAGCCGGACAGGATCAGATTTTCGTGATTTCCATTTCAGGAGCCCTGTTTTCAGTTTCCCTTTTCTTGCTGCAGTCCAATCTGTCAGGATTGTTTATTCCTGTATTGTATATCTGGATGGAAGTGGTGACGATTCTTTCCATATTCCAGTTTTGGATTTTAGCTGGGGAAATATTTAATGCCAGACAGGCCAAACGTATCTTCACACTTCTTGGTGCTGGGGGCTCCTTTGCGGGCATGGGTGCGGGATATGGAATCAAGCCATTTGTGTCAACTTTTGGATCAGAGAACCTTTTATTTCTCACCATTTTCTTTATCGGGATTTCTGTAGTGATGGCTCAAATGCTCCGTCCCTTTCGCATGTCGCGTAAACCCAAAAAAGTTAATTCTAAACCGGTGGCCAAATCAAAAACTGAATTTGAACCTTATTTAAAGTCAATCGCACTGCTTATTGGGTTGGCTGCATTCGTTTCCAAGATCATTGATTATCAATTCAAAATGATGGCAGCAGACGCCTTCCCAAATCAAAATGATCTGGTAAGTTTTTTCGGGACCTATTATATGTCCACCGGCGCGGCAACCTTGATTATGCAATTTTTTGTAACGGGATTCATCTTAACACGATTTGGAATTCTCGCAGGATTACTTGTCCTGCCCATTTCTTTGGCCATTGGTTCGTCTGGATTTCTTGCCATTGGAACCTTATCTGCTGTATTTATTGCAAAATTTTCAGATCAAGTTTTCAAATTTTCTACAAATAATGCAGTCCAGGAGATCCTTTGGCTCCCCGTAGCACCGGAGAAAAAGAAACGAGCCAAGCCCATCATTGATGGTACCATTCGTTCAGGACTAGAAGGGTTAGCGGGTGTACTCATCTTTGCCCTGGTCTCCTTCGAACTCGTACCACAGAATAAAATCCAATTGCTCAGTTTAATTGTTATTTTGGGCGTTCTTTTTTGGCTTTGGAATAGCTTTAGACTGAAAGATGGTTATGTGAATTCCCTTATGAAAGCCATAGAGAATCGGCAACTGAACCTGGATGATGTAGAGTTTGATATCAATGATTCCCATATTGTTGAAACAATAGATAAAACTCTCAAAGACGATGATGAATTAAAACAGCTTTTTGCCCTGGATCTACTTTGGACACTCCCACTCCATCCCTGGAAAAAAACGCTGCAATATTTATTCCATCATGGGTCTAATCAAATCCAAAGAGCCGTGCTGGAATTGGCATGGCATCAACCCGAAATAATTACTGATCAATTGTTACTAAATTCGTTCAAGGAAGATTCGGAATTAGCGCCCTTTGCAATTTCCTGTGCCGGAGATCGCATGATACCAGACATGGCCGAAAAAGTATCCCCATTTTTAAAAAGTGACAATCCATCCCTTTCCGCCGCTGCAGCGGTTGGAATCCTTAAACAAGATACCAATCATCATGAATCAAAACTGATTCTTGATTCTTTAATGGAAAGTGATGATCCTACCATTTTGTGTACTACTATCGGCTTTTTGAAACAATCAGGGCAGTGGATCTCCACAAAAAATAAAAAGCGGTTTTTGAGCCATGAATCACACGCTGTAAGGAACCATATTTTGGCTGTTTTTAAAGGTTCCCCTGACTCCGATTTTCTTGTATCTATCATTCGAAATCTGACAAATGCTTCCACCTTTGATGCTGCGAAATCCGCACTCAAACAATATGATCCTTCTTTGGTAACAGATCGATTTTATCATTTCCTTTTTGCGGAAGATTCTCCCTTACGTCTAAAACTTGGAATCCTTAAAACAGCCCATGAGTTCTCTTCTTCTGATATGGCTGAATTATTGTCTTCCGGTTTGAATGATCCGGATCTACTCATCCTGAATGGAATTAGCAATGCATTGGTGAAAATGAGTAAGCATGAAGAATTGGAAGTAGAGGTTCTAAATAAAATTGAAAATCACATTAAAGCGATTTCCAAACGTGCTTTCCAGTTATACCTTTTTAAAGATCAATTAAAAAATGATTCAAAAGCATTTCTCATTCAAGATCATATTGTAAGTGATTTGAATAAAGTAATTCCAATCCTATTAAAGCTAGGCACATTAAAGAAACCGGATATTCCTATTGAGACTTATATTCGATATGTAAAAAGTAATGATACCGATCTACTCCCTATCGTTTTGGAGCTGGTTGATTCCACTTTTTCTCCGGAGAACCGAAAACATACCTTGCCCCTCATCGATCCGGATGTAGATCGAATTAAAATCGGACTAGAATTTTTTCCAGATCTTTTCCACAATTCTAATGATATGCTTGAACATTGGATCAAGAATCCACACTTTTGGAAAACGGGGATTGTGATTCAATACTTACTCAATTCTGAAAATACCACTGTCCTAAAAATAATTAAGTGGGATAGGATACCTAAATCCATTATCACCAATAACCTTTTTAATGAAACCGAGAAAAACTATTTAAACCGAAATTTCTTAAATGATAAAATTCCAATACAGGAGAATCCACCCATGTATTCAATACTTGAAAAAACCATCATCCTAAAATCTGTCGACCTGTTTCACAAAATCCCTGGAGATGTTTTAACTCGAATCGCTCAGATCGCTGAAGAAATGCGATGTGAACAAAACCACATGATCTTTAAGGAAGGTGATCATGGCGATTCTATGTTTGTTATTATTTCCGGGAAAGTCGATGTGATCCAGAATGACCATTCAATCACCCAACTTGAAAGAGGTACTTGTATTGGTGAAATGGCTCTTTTAGATCAGGAACCACGCTCCGCTGATGCAATTACGCTGGAAGAATCCGTTTTACTAAAAATTGACCAGGAAGGTTTTTTTCAATTAATGGCAAGCAATCCGGAGATCATGAAACAAATTGTTAAAATTCTGACACAACGGGTTCGCTCCATGAATAAAAAACTAACTAACGCGCAGCAGTAAGGCTTGCTACCACACTGGGATCTGCCAGGGTAGAAATATCGCCCATATTTTCCAGATCACCTTCAGCAATTTTTCTTAAGATTCGCCGCATAATCTTCCCGGAACGTGTTTTTGGGAGAGCAGGTGTGAATTGAATCTCATCGGGTTTTGCGTGGGGACCTATATCCTTAGTTACCGAAGCGCGAATACCATTATAAATTTCATCGGATGCTTCCACACCGGTCATGAGGGTTACAAATGCATAGATGCCCTGACCTTTAATGTCATGGGGAAATCCCACCACAGCCGCTTCAGCTACACCACTGGCTTTCCCAATAGCACCTTCCACTTCTGCAGTACCGATACGGTGGCCGGACACATTCAACACATCGTCCACGCGGCCCGTGATCCAATAATAGCCATCTTCATCTCGTTTCGCACCGTCACCTGTAAAATAGTAACCGGGAAATTGTTTAAAATACGTTTCAATAAAGCGATCTTGATCGCCATAAATGGTTCTCATTTGTCCAGGCCAGGATGATTTAATGGCCAATAAACCTGAAACGTCATTCCCTTCAATTTCTTGCCCGTCTTCTGTTAACAATACTGGCTCGATACCAAAAAATGGAAATGTAGCCGAACCCGGTTTTGTGGGTGTTGCTCCCGGAAGCGGTGTTATGAGAATCCCACCCGTTTCTGTCTGCCACCATGTATCAACAATGGGACATCCTCCTTTGCCCACAATATTGTGATACCAATTCCATTCTGGTTCCTTGATGGGTTCACCCACAGTTCCCAGCAATCTCAAAGATGAGAGATCCCGAGACGTAACCCAGTCGTTACCTTCTTTCATAAGGGCTCTAAGTGCCGTTGGAGCTGTATAAAACTGGTTTACCTTATGCTTGTCTACAACATCCCAAAATCGTCCATAATCGGGAAAATTAGGCACGCCTTCAAACATAACCGTTGTAGCACGATTTGCCAAAGGTCCATAAACAATGTAAGAGTGCCCTGTTATCCAGCCTAAATCCGCTGTGCACCAGTAAATGTCACCGGGTTTATAATCAAATACCATTTCATGGGTAAAAGCTGCATAGGTCAAATAACCACCGGTTGTATGGAGCACACCTTTTGGTTTACCCGTGGAACCGGATGTATATAAAATAAAAAGCGGATCTTCCGCATCCATCACTTCTGGCTCACACTTGGCATCAACACCGGAAATGGCTTCATGCCACCAGAGATCCCTCTCACTATCCATGTTAACTGGTTCGCCAGTCCGGCGGACAACAATCATATGTTCGATGGAAGGCGTTTCTGCTACTGCATTATCTGCATTTACCTTCATGGGAATATTTTGTTTTGTTCCCCGGACACCCGTGTCCTGCGTTATCAGAATTTTACATGATGAATCATTAATCCTGTCTCGAAGTGAATCACTGGAAAAAGCGCCAAAGACAACAGAATGAACGGCGCCGATCCGTGCACAGGCCAATACGGCAAAAGCCAGTTCCGGAACCATTTGCATATAAATACAAACGCGATCCCCTTTTTCTACACCAAGTGATTTTAAGGCATTGGCAAATTGAGAAACTTCTTTTAATAAATCATTAAAGGTGAACTTTCTAGATTGATTCGGGTCATTGCCTTCCCAAATAATAGCTGTTTCATCTCCATGCCCTTTCTTAATATGGCGGTCAATACAATTATAAGATGCATTGAGTTTACCGCCACTAAACCATTCAACTTGGCCATTTACAAAATCAAATTTCCGGATGGAAGCCCAGGGCTCCATCCAATCCAATCTTTGTGCAATTTCTGCCCAGTATTTTTCAGGGTGATCAATGGATCGCTTATAGATCTCATTATATCGATCAAATGAAGATATATGTGCGTTTTTTGATGCGTTTTGTGCTGGAGAAAATTTATTTACCATGGCACCAGACTATCCCTTAGATTTATTATGATTCACTTTTTCGAAAGACCCGTCATCAAGTTTTTTAACCGATACGAAGGTAAACTGGGCAGTACAGGCTAAAGCTTTTTCCACACTCTTTGTTTCCCTGAACGCATCAACCTGGATGTGAATGGAAGAACTTCCTGTTTTAAGGATCTTTGCTTCAAAATTGACCCAATTTCCAACGTACACCGGTTCTTTGAATTCTATGGCATCAATTGCCCGGGTTAAAGCGACTTCTGCATCCGTATCTTTAAGGAATCGATGCACAGCCTTGGAAGCAGAAACATCCATCCAAGAAACCATCTGGCCCCCAAAAAGAGTACCAATCACATTAGCATCTTGGGGCATTACAAGTTGGGAGTAGCGTATAATCATTATTAGCTCTTTATATCTATCATAAAAATTATAAAAGAAAATCCCCCAAATACTGAAAAGTTTTTGGGGGATCTATGTTTGAATATTTTCTTACTGAAACAATAAAATCAAGACATTTATTTCAACAAGACCATTGTTTATTATATTGAATCTACCCTGAAAAAAGTAGATGGAAAAGAAAAAGCCCCGGTGATTAACCCTCGGAAAAAACTTTTTTCCCTGAAGAGCACGCCACATCAACGGGGCTATTAATAGTTAAAAGTTAAATCATAACCCTTTTTGAAATCAATCTTTTTCATAATTTTTCTTCTAAACAAATTCTTTAGCCAGCCGTTCACCCTCTTCAAAATCCACTTTTGTGAGAAGTAAAGCACCCAAAATAAAAAGAATTAATATAGATAATATCCCCAATCGTACACTTCCGGTGGCCAAGGTTACCCAGCCCATAAGCACTGGTCCTATGACTGCAGCGAATTTTCCTAACATATTGTAAAAACCAAAAAATTCGCCTTCTTTTCCAATAGGGATTAATCGTGCATATAAACTTCTACTGAGGGCTTGGATACCACCCTGAAACAGGCCGATTAACCCCGCCAAAGCAAAAAAATGGAGCCGGTCATTCATAAAATAGGCGAGAAATGTGATAACCCCATATCCACCGATTGCAACAAAAACTGCATTCTTGGTACCTATCTTTTGAGCAAATTGGTTATAAACTAAAGCTGCAGGGAAAGCAATAAATTGGACCATAAGCAATGCAACAATTAAATCACCCGCTTCAAACCCTAGAGATGATCCCATTTTTACGGCCATTCTAATGATAGTGTCCACACCATCAATATAGAACCAATACGCTAAAAGGAAGATCCCTATAACTCTTAATTCTTTAATATGATTATAAGTTTCTTTTAATTGTTTTGCGCCTGCTTTTAATGCATAAAGAAGGGGAACGGAATTTTCATTCTTTGGTTCCGGAACAAAAAATAAAATTGGTATGGAAAATACAGCCCACCAGACCGCCACCGATAAAAAGGATAATCTAATGGCAGTTGAACCATCAGCAATTCCAAACCATTCAGGGTGTTGATACATGAGTACATTCACTAAAAACAATAGTCCACCTCCGATGTATCCCACAGCAAATCCCAATGACGAAACATAGTCCACATCCTCATTTGATGCAACAGACGGCAATAACGAATCATAGAAAATGTTTCCACCCATAAACCCGACAGATGCTACCACATAAAACAAAACTGCCATTTGCCATTGCCCCTGCCCCACCATCCAGAGTCCACTCGTCATCAATATGCCTAAAAAAGCAAAGAAAAACAGAAATTTCTTTTTGGCAGATCCACGATCTGCAACGGCACCGAGAAAAGGAGAAATGGCTGCAATAAAGATAGACGCAATGGAATTTGCCCACCCCAGTTGGTAGGTACTTTGAATGACATCATTGGGGTTCGACCAGTATTTCTCAAAAAAGATGGGGAAAAACCCCGCCATAACTGTCGTGGAAAATGCGGAATTCGCCCAATCATAAAAGGCCCAGCTCCATACTTTTTTCCGATTATACATTATTTAATCTACCATCCTTGGTAATAAGTTGTTACGCCCGTATAAACATTCCAGCCATCAAAAGTATTTTCTGCAACAATACTGTTCTTAAACCCAGCATAAAGGTCAAAAGAAATGGGACCAATCCTGTTTTTAGAAATGGAATTCAAGAGCCATATTTCTGCCCGAAGGTCCATCCGCTTAAAGGATGAATTAAACCCCACATGTTCCTGCATCCATGTATCCCAGTCTGGATCCTTAGATACAAAGCGATCCTGACCTTTTAAACTATAATTTAATTCTGTACGGATCCGGAGTTGGTTTGGAATCATATCCAATTCACTCCCAGCTCGAAAAAATAATCCCAGCCCTTGATCAAATTTATAGGTATTGCCAATTTGACTTGTAATGGAATCCGGATTTGTGTGCCCACCGGAAAATAGTCCCACTGGTGTATTTAGGATTTCCGGTGCACTAATCTTAATTAGGGTTTGGAAATATATCCGTCCTTTGGTATTGCCTTTTAACCCCGAGTTCCCATAAACCCCGATGGACCATCTGCTAACACCATTACCGATTTTTGCTTCGGTGAATTGCTTTGATCCAACTGCTTTAAAAGAAGACAATGTTTTTCCATAGGGTATACCTAAAAAAACTTGTGCATAAAGTGCATTAGTCTTGCCGTCAGTTGCCCAAGTCGGTTTACCTTTCAATAATATTGTTGCACCCACAGTTACATCATTCACGCCGGATCCCGATTGTTCTCTGGGATAATAGTAGGAAACTAGATCAAATAAAGAGACTGTATCTTTCCCAATATCCTGTGGAAAAAACCGTGCATCAACAAGGAGATTATTCAGTGGATCATTACCAGCATGAGTGGCCCACAAAACAGAAAATTCACCGCTCTTTTCATAAAAAGTATCATAAATGGCACTGAGAGTATCTTTTAAACCTCTTCTTAATCCGGAATAATTTCCCGAATGAATAAAATTATAAAAATCACTTTTTGCATTTGTATGATAATTCAATAAAACATCCACATCATCCATCCCTTTAATAGAATAATCTGTAATCGATCGGTCAATGGTGTAAGAATCCAGAATTGGTACTGAGACACTTAATGTCACTTCATTGGATAGCCCATATTCAACCATAAATGTTTTACCAATTGTTTTTTTATCTCTGGATTCCAAATAAGCTCCGGAAGGAGAAACACCTTTTGATGTATCTATGTTCTGTGCGCCAAAAACAGGTAACGTGAAACCATAATCTGAATTGAATCGAGTGAGCCATTCTTCAACCGTATTCACAGAATCAACCATTAATGAGCCGTTGTGGTATAGGTCATAATTGGAAGAAAAACGTACAGAATCGTTATGGGTTAAATTATCAAAATAATGTCGACCAATTCCCCTAAGATCAAAAAATTGTTCACCCAAATTCCATTTTGATTCAGAAATACTGCTTCCATACGAAAAACGGAATACATTGCTTGGAATAGTTGGAAGGATCTGACCAAATAGTATATCTGCTAATAATAGAAGAACAAATAGCCGTTGCATCAATAGATCAAAAATGATTGTCTAAATTCGTTGAATTTGTACACATCTTGAGCCCATTGGGGCGGCAAATAATTCGGAGGTTTCTTTTGTGCAGCTAATAACCTTAATAAATCCGAACCAAATAATTTGTCAATATATCCATTTTCTTTCCACTGAAATTCCCGGGGATGCAGTTGGTTGATTAACATTATTAATGTTGTTGCGGTTATAATTGGATTAAACTCATCCCGGTTTATAATGGTTAATTGAATACCACTGCAAGACTGGCCATCGTACTGGGGAATACGTGTATGATAAATGGATCCAGTAGGACGATAAACAACTGCTTTTAATTCAACACCCTTCAAATTCTGATCATTGAGCTTCTGTAACAGGAATGACGTGGCCAGCCAGGGTGAACCAACAACCATATAAGGTTTCTCCGTTCCAAAACCAATATTCATATTGGTTCCCCGGAAAAGATCCATCCCAACATAGGCTAGCAAACTCTCTTCGTTTCGAAGAAATGGTGTTGGATGGCGCCAAGTAATTTTTGTTTCATTATACCACATTTCACGATCCCAATTTGACATAGGTACCACAGTAAGATCAACTCGTTTCAAATCTTTAATCCATCCCATTTCATTAATCATAATGGATGCTTCTCCCAAGGTGAGACCATGACGAATTGGAAACAGGTGGTAAGATTCAAAAGATTGGAATTCTGTCCTTGGTATAGGTCCATCCACTATATCACCCCGCAAAGGATTTGGTCGATCCAAAACCATCACAGGAATACGCCGCTCTGACGCAGATTCCAATATTTTTGACATGGTAGCAATCATTGTATTATAACGTGAACCCGTATCTTGAAAATCAATTAAAACTAGATCTACCTTATCCATTACCCAATGAGGTGGATAAATATATTTATTGAACATATCAATAATGGGAGCATCATGAACTGGATCAATTTGCTCTCGCCCGACCAGAGTTGCTCGACTATCATCAATACCCCAGATTCCATGCTCAGGTGCTAATAAGGCAGACACCTTAACATCTGGTGCATTCTTCAAGAGATCCAGAATATGCTCACCATTTCTATTTACTGCAGTTTGATTAGTAAAAATAGCAATTGATTTCCCTGCTAATGGTTTAAAATCCATTTGTTCAAGTATATCTAAGCCCGTATATACCTGATCAAAAAACGATAGGTTCGGGATCTCCAATAAAGTGGAATATTCATATGAATGATGGGATGAATCCTGCCCCAAAGAAATTGTACAGATAAGAAATAATAAAAAAATTAGTCGGAATCGCTTCATATTCTTATTTAAAATTAGTCGGAAAGAATCGGAATCTAAATAAGAAACTAAAATTTTAATTCAAAGGGTTGATTTTAATTTATAATATCACCACATTCTTGATATCTATGAGCGATACAAATAATAATAACACGGGCGGCTTCGCCAAAACGACCGATTTCAAATGGCTTGGAATTGGTCTTTTAGTTTTTGTCTTGGTTGCTTTTATAATGCCAACTCCGGAATCCATGACCCAAAAGGCTCAGGATCTCTTTGGAGAAGACCCATCTGTAAATATTACACTAAAAGCAACTCATATTCAGCTCACGATGGCATTGCTTGCCACCTGCGTGGTTTTCTTTGCCACGGAAGCAGTTCCAATGCCTGCAGTTGCGCTTCTTATTGGATTGGTACAACTTTTTTTTGGGATCACAGCGCCAAAAATGATTGCAGTGACTTATGCTCACGATGCAGTTTGGTTTATTGCCGGTTCTTTGGCTTTAGGTGCTACATTGGTAAAATATGGTCTCGATAAGCGAGTCGGTATGTTGGTTGTAAACCTGGCCGGTACCAAAACTCGTATGATTGTAATCGGTATTCTTCTCGGAACAGCTATTCCCACAGCATTTGTGGGCGAGCATGCGGTTGCCGCCATGTATGTTCCCATTGCAATGGCGCTGTACACATTAACAAATAAATCTATCCCCGCCCCTCGGCTCGGAACTTTACTAATGATTACCATTGCTGTAGGCTGCATGATTGGTGGCCCCATGAGTCCAACTGGCGGTGCAAGGAATGCACTGATGATTGGTTTTCTTAGTAATATGGGAATTGATGTTTCTTTCATGCAGTGGGTTATGATGGGTGTTGCTTATACAATTGTCATGTCTGCAGTAATGGCATTTCTCCTTCCACTCCTTTTTAAGCCAGAAGTAGATGATTTAAGTGAAGCTGTCGATTTCTTAAAGAAAGATCTTGAAAAACATGGAGCAATGACCGGCAAACAAAAATTAGTTGCTGCTATTATGGGATTGGTCGTATTTCTATGGATTACAGATAAATCGTTGGTAGCCAGTTTTTTTGGATTTTCATTGGGATTAGGTGGTATTGCCATATCTGGTGCAGTTCTTTATATGCTTTGTGGCCTCACATCCTGGAAAGATTATGAAGACAAAGTTAGCTGGGGCGTTATTGTTCTATATGCAGGTTGTATTAGCCTTGGAACAGTTTTTAAAGTTTCAGGTGCATCCAGTTGGTTTGCTGATCAAATTATGAATATGGTGGCGCCATTAGGCCTTAACTCAGGCGTTGGACTTGTGATACTTATGTGCTGTATTGGAGCGGTTCTTACAAATCTCATGAGCGCTGGTGCAACTGTAGCTGTTATTGGCCCTGTTGTATTGGACATGGCAGTCGCTTCTAACACAAACCCTGTGCTTGTTGGTGTTGGCCTTGCCATAGCAACATCAATGGCTTATTGGTTAGTTATTGGAACTCCTGCAAGTTCCATAGTCTATGCCAGTGGACAATTAGAATCCAAGGATTTTATTCGCATGGCAACCATTGGTTGGCCTATAGCACTCGTGGCTTTATCCGTGATTATTGTAATATACTGGGTTGGTGTTTTGGGAATAAATCCTGCAGGAACGGGATTCTAGAGGAGGATTATAATGGATATCAATACAATCGTCTTAATAGTTATACTGTTGGTTATGCTTTATGCAATATCTGAACACCTAAAGGATAAAAAATCAGTTGCTGAAGAAAATAGGCAACAAACCCTTGCTGAGAAGGAAGAAATCTCAAATGAAGAAATTGCGACCTATGGACAAGTTCAGGAAAGGAAAGGTCAACTCAATGAGCTGATTGATGCCAATCTTGGAGAACACCCTGAACAATCTGCACAGCTGAAAGATATTATCGAAGATTGGGCAAATCTCAAGATCGAATCATTTCAGAATCGTCGTTCCTGGGTTCGGAGCCCGGGACAAAAGAAAACAGATGATTAAGTAATCAGTTTTTAGATTACAATCCTTTCTGTTCGTCCGTGAATTGCGGTAAGTAACACATAGGTAGTTGTATCAATTTCCCTCGCAATAGTTTCCACCGCTATTTCATTTCCATCCTTCTTTCCAAAAAATAAGACTTCTTCACCTTCGTCTGGCTCCACATCACCAAAATCAACCATGAATTGATCCATACACACCCTGCCTGCTATTTTATATGTCTGACCTTTATATCCTACAAACCCTTTTTCATACCAAGGCCTTGGAAAACCATCAGCAAACCCGGCTTGAACCACAGCAATATTTGTTTCTTTTTCTGTGGTAAATACACCCCCATAACTCACCTGTGTGCCAGCAGGAACCTTTCGAATATTCACGATAGTGCCACAAAAACTCATAACGGGTTCTACACTAATATCCATGGGAACTTCGTCCGAAGGCAGCACACCGTATAGGAGCATTCCAACTCGAATCATATTGAAATATGCGTTTGGTAGATTCAGGATTGCACCACTATTAGAACAATGAACATAATTAAAATTAATTCCTTTATTTTTACCTTGTTCTACAATTGCATTGAACTGTTCCAGTTGGAATTCTGCATAAGAAAGATCACCTTCATCTGCCGTTGCAAAATGAGAGTAAATTCCTTCCGGATTCAAATGATTATTAACTATAAAAGTAAAAACTGTATGGGCTTCCGACACATCAAATCCTAATCGTGTCATTCCTGTATCAAACTTTAGATGAAATGTTGGACAAGTTCCTGTTTTAACATGGAAATCTGATAATGTTTTCAAATCGGACATTGTACATACATTTAAGGTAAAGTTTAATTCATTTGCCTTTGGTATTAATTCGGCTTGAATCCGAGAAAAAATCAGTATCTCATTATCAATTCCATTATCCCGGAGTTCGATGGCTTCTTCAAATGCAAAAACTGCAAAGATAATTCCTGGTTCTGTTAAGAGTACTTTAGAAATTTCTAATGCGCCATGACCATAACCATTAGCCTTCACCACGCACACTAGTTTTCTGTCTCCAATATAACGACGGATATTCCATATGTTTTGCTTGAGTCTGTCCGTGTGAATGTATGCTTTTGGGCCAATGGAAGTCATGACTGGAATTCAATAAGGAGTGCTTTCTTTAATTCATCAAATGAATCAAATATTTCAGTTGAGCAGGATGAGATCCATCCGCTTAATTTTTCTTTCGGAAGTTTATTTACCAAAAATATTGGTCGATCCACCCAGTAGGCTATGGTTACCTCGCCATGGGTACCTCCGCCGTATAATATACTTTCATCCCAAAGGACAATTAAATAGTCTGCTTTACCAATGACTGCACGAAGATCTTGATTAATTATTAATCGAATGAATTCCTTATATTTTCCATGATTGGTCGTTTTCCAGTCTTGATATTCTTCCGCCCCATGAGCCAGAACTAATTTTTTCGATTCAAGTACTGGATCAATCGTGTCATGGTCAAGGTGTCCCTTTAACCAATTTGTCATGTCACTACGCCAATCCGCACCTTCATTTTGAGCATTTTCCATTCCGCCAGATAAATAAGCAATCAATGGCGTAACTTCCATTTGAAAATTTTAGTATTAACAATCACCCAAAATAAAACTAATACCAAAGGATAAACTAGCATTTGCCAATCAATAATATTAGTATTTATATATAATTGAAATACCTGGTACGGAATAGAAATTGGCTGCCATTTTAAAAATGAACTGATGCCCGTTGGGAAAAAACCAAATTCAATGATAAAGCCATTTCCAAATAAAATAAAAATGAACGCAATAAAAGTAATCATAGAAAATGTTGTTAATGTATTAATAAGTAATCCCATACTGATTAAAAAATTTCCAAGGAGCAATAAGTACAACGAAAGACAAACTATCATAAAAAGTGTTTGAATCACAGATAATGGAAAGGAAGATATAACTGAAAAGATACCTATTGAGATTGCACCAAGAATTATTGCTTCAATTACTGAAACGATGAGATAGCCACAGATTACTATGCGCTTCCGGTATGGAGCGAGTGCCACATGTACGAGGACTTTACGGTGAACCCTAAGGTCAAAGAAATCCCTATAAAGAAGAGGAAACAATCCCATAGATGAAATTATAAAAATTAAACCGGGAATGACCCAAAGTTTGAAAGGTATACCAGATAAACTATTCATCATGATATTATTCATTGAAAGGCCTACCAATACAAAAAGAATTACAGGCAGAGTAAACAAAAATATCAAACTCGGAACCAAGCGATTTTTCAACGACCAGATTCGACGCATAAACAGTGCGTAAATCAATCTAATCCCCGCCCGGCAAATTCAGAATCCAGTAAATCCCGTAGACCTAATTTTTTTACATTCAAGTCAATCATTAGTTCGTCAGACGCTGTACGTATCACATCAAAGAATACATTCCGAGTTCGTCCATAAAAATGAAAAATATTATCTAATCGATTTGGAGACACAACCGTAGCTACATTAGCCAATTTTTTATACAATTCTTTGGATAAATTTTCAAATTCTATCTGAAATTGATGATAATCTAAGGTGCTTTCCAACAATTTATCCAAATGTCCATCCATGAGAATTTGCCCTTCATGAAAAACCAGAATTCGATCATGTGCTTGTTCGATCTCAACCAATGCGTTGCTCACATATACAATTGTTTTATTTCCTTTCAATTCCTTCAGTAAATCCCATGTCAGGCGAATTGATTCTGCATCCAAATAACCCGTTGGCTCATCCATGATTAAAACATCAGGATTATGAACCAATTCTCGAACTATCATTGTTTTTTTCTGGGTGCCATGAGATACATTCATCGCCAACTCATTTAAATATTTCGTGAGATTCAGGGCATCTGCATAATGTAAAATACGATCAGATGCGGTAGATTGATTTACTTTATACAGATTAGCAGTAAAACGTATATTTTGTTCAAGGGTTAACCATGGATCCAAGTCATTTTCATGAGGCACAAATCCAATAAGTTTACGAGTTTCCTGGCGACGCTTATTAATATCCAATCCGTGAATAAAAACTTGACCATAATTTGGGTTCTCAAAACCAGATAAGAGTTTCAGTAATGTTGTTTTCCCTGAATCATTGACGCCTACAATAGCAACAAGACTTCCCCGTTCTACACCAAAAGTAAGTCCAGCGAGAATTGTTTTATCCCCTACTAGTTTTCCAACTTTTTTTAGTGTTATACTTGCTTCCATTTTATTTAACTACTACTCTATCTAATCTCAATTCATATTCTGATTTATTAGTGTGCTTCAAACCAATTATTGCCAATCCCATAATCCACAACCAGTGGAACAG
>CAZCHA010000016.1:0-23468 GCA_964498175.1 uncultured bacterium | reverse complement strand
GGATTGTTACACCCACGACCCAGTTTGAATTAAGCGGTGGCTCCATTCATTGCGTCACAAACGAAATTTGAAATATAAAAGGTGTATTTCTTTATTTCTTATAAATAAAAGATGGTATTTGATAGAAATCCAAAATTGGAATAAAACAAAAAAGGGACGATAAATCGTCCCTTTTATAATTACAATTAATTCGAAATTAAATTCCTAATCCAAATCTGAAATTCATACTACCGAATCCTTTGTTTCCGGGAATTGCGCCATCAGCCATTACCTGTCTATAATAAACAGAACCACTGAAAGTGAGCACTTTAAAAAATATTCCTGCATCAATATGAAAGCCACTGGTTTCAACTGCATTATCTGTTAAATAGGTTGTTACAGCATCATAATCATATGCTCCACTTTCTAAATTACTTGCACCACCAAAAACTGATTCAAGCATTTCCTGATTTACCATAGGTGTTGATGTATTTGTATTCATACCTAAGCCACCATAAAGCTTTGCTTTTGCTAGAAAGGGAATACCCAAATCAAAAACCGGTTTTTGGATTGTGATAAACATACTGCCTGCAAGAAAGGCGAATTCCTGTGTTTCTGATGTTGTGACCGCATTTTCAAATGTAAAATCATAGATCTGACCGGTAAAATTATATTCTATATCTAAGTCAACTACAGGAATAATATCTAAATATAGGTAACCGCCTATGCCACCACCGTTCTCAAAACTATCATATGAAAAACTGCCAACTTTTATACCTTCTACCATGAGGTCAGAACTCCCTGCATCTACAGAAAAGGTACTTGAATTCACACTAAGACCAAATCCGCCAATTGCAAAAATGGATGTTGGCAGAATAGCAATCATGATACTGAATAAAAATTTCTTCATTTTAAACTCCTTGTAATTTCTATGAAATGAATTTACAGAGTTTACAATAAGTCTTGGCAGGAAACAAATCACTCATTGAAAACCCACCCGTCTATTCAATAAATTGTCACCTATCATTAATTGTATGAACCGATACTTCATCCCTACTCTAATTTTTCTGGCTGCAGGATTATTCAGCCAGGATGTTTTATGGCCTACGCAAGTCAGTAAACTATACTCGTCCAATTTTGGTGAAAACCGGGATGACCATTTCCATATGGGTCTGGATATTAAAACCAATGGAGTTATTGGTCAGGAAATTCTTGCAGTGGAAGATGGTTTTATTCATCGTATAACATCCAACTATAACGGTTACGGGAAAGCACTTTACCTTACCACCATTTCTGGGCACGAAGTAGTTTATGGGCACCTAGATTCCTTTACACCCATTATGGAAAAGGTCTGGAAGTTACAGCAGGCAAAACGAATGAGTTACAGGGTCGACGCACATTTTTCCCGTCGGGAGTTCCAAGTAAAAAAAGGAGATGTGATTGGATACTCAGGTAATACAGGAAATTCATTTGCACCTCATCTTCATTTTGAATATAGGAGTGGTAAAAGTATACCATTGAACCCGCTAACCCATGCATTTGATCTTCCGGATCATGTGATGCCTATTCCTAAAAAACTGGCTCTTATCCCTATCTCCCAAGGTTCGCTTGTAAATGCAAGTCCACTAACACAAACTATTCCAATTTATCGGGATAACTCGGGCGTGTATCATTTTGCGGATACGGTTAGTGTCTTTGGTGAATTTGCATTTGCCATCCAAGCGGTGGATAAACGGGAAGGGGGAAATAATGTTTATCAATTCCAACGAGCTGAATTATTGATCGATGGTAAAATGAAGTATGAGCTGGATTATACCAGAATTCCATTCAGGGAAGGAAAATTCGCAGGCACAGTTATTCAATATGATTTGCAAAGGCAAAACCTGGGAGAATTCCAAAAATTATATCGACTTGAAGAACATAAGAAAATATCCATCCATGCCGGAAAGGATTCAGGAATTCTTCAGCTGTTACCGGGTTTCCATTCTGTTACAATTAATATTTTTGATGCAAAAGGAAACAAGGCTGTGGTTCGTGGAATGATAGTTGGTACTTTTCCCATGACCATAGATGTAAAAGAAATCTTCCGTGATAGAAAAGTTGTCACATTGGCATTATCTCCAAAACGAGGCGGCTTACCCATTCGGGATGCAGTGGTTTATAATTTCACTCCTTACGGGTTTCCTGATGAGAAAGTTGAAATCATCCATGCGGAACAGGTCAAAAAAGATCTTCATATAACAGTGCCAGTAAAATCTTTACGTGATCGAATTTTACAAATTATTGGAATTAATCAACTTGGCGGTATGGTGAGTCCTTACCACTGGAGTTCAATGTCACCCAAATTAAGTGTAATTGATATTCGCCCAAGCCTAAAAATCGCTAATACGGAACGTGGGCTATTTTTTCAAGTTGAGATGGATCAATACGTTCCGGCACAAGCCAGCATAAAATTGGCAAATGATAATACATTTATGTCTTATCCATTGGAGCAAATCGGGCCCAATACATTTCTCACAGAACGTCTTTCTCATCATGTTGTCAATGATATGAAATATGTGGATGTGGAATTATCCCATAAAGGACAAATTAGGGAAACCCGTTTTCATTCTCAACTCACTGCTACAGGCCCAGGGCAAGAATCTAGTATTATTTCCAATGACCGGAACTGTTCCATCCAGACCCAGCCCAATACTTTTTACCAGACCAATGTAATCTGGATAGACCAGATAAAAGAATTTGTTCCAGTGAAGGATGGTTTTCATTTATCACCCGTTTATCAACTCCAACCCTACGATCTTTTACTCAAGAATAAATTTCGCGTTTGGATTCAGTATGAACGCGATCTGGCAGCACACACAAACCTTGGGATCTATTATTATGATCAAAAAGGAGGTGAATGGGTTTATACACCCACAGAAAATAATCAGCGAAAACAGATTCTTTCGGCTGAGTTGAGCCAAATGGCCGCAGTTACAGTGATCCAGGATCTGGATTCTCCTCAAATTAAAAACACGTTTCCAGCTAATAGTGCCAGATACCAAATAAAAGATGTGAATGAAATTAAAATAGTTGTGGATGATCCTATTTCAGGAATCGAATCTGAGGAAGCATCTTTTGACCTGTTGTTTAATGATACTCCCATATTTTTCGCCTATCAACCCATCAAAAAAGAAATATCCTATCCCTTTAACCAACCTTTAACAGCAGGCCAACACAAGATTGAATTTAAAGTGCGGGATCGGATGGGCAATGAGTCCGCCGAAACCATCTACTTTGTTGTTTATTAATGTTTTTCCCCTACAAAGATGATAATCCAAGGGTTCTATTTCCCTTTGTGACTTTTGGTATTATTATCTTAAATGCGCTCGTTTTTCTCGGCCAATTTTGGATCTCCGGCAAAGATCCAGGTATAGGTAAATCCTTGGTTTATATGTTCGGATTTGTTCCTGCTGAATTCAATCCACTCACTATTTTTACTTCCATGTTTATGCATGGTGGATTTGCTCACATTATAGGTAATATGTGGTTTCTATACATTTTTGGAGATAACGTTGAGAGTATCTTAGGACATGTTAAATATTTCATGTTTTATTTGGCCTGCGGTATTGGAGCAGCCTTGGCACAATTTTTTGTTGAACCCGCTTCCCAGGTTCCAATGATTGGTGCCAGCGGTGCCGTTGCCGGTGTTTTGGGGGCCTATATGATCCGGTTTCCCAAGGCGAGAGTTCATGTTCTGGCTGTGATTATAATCTTTATTACAACATTTGTAGTCCCCGCTCAAATTGTACTTGGGTTATGGTTTTTAATGCAATTAAGCAGTGGGCTTGGTAGTTTGGGGGTTGATACAACTGGTGGTGTTGCCTGGTTTGCTCATATTGGCGGATTTATAATCGGCGTTACCTCTCTAAAATATTTTCAAAATTTTCGAATAGAATAAATATGAAGCAGAAACTAGTTCAAACTGCTATGGATATGCGGAACCATGCACATGCACCTTATTCCAATTATCGCGTGGGTGCAGCGGTAGAAACCGAATCCGGAGAAATCATAGGTGGTTGTAATGTTGAATCATCCAGTTATGGACTGACTTGCTGTGCAGAACGAATCGCTCTTTTCCGCGCCATTGCCGAAGGGCACACGTCCTTCAAAGCCCTAGCTGTTGCCACAGAAAATGGTGGTTCACCTTGTGGTGCTTGTCGACAGGTGATCTGGGATCTTTGTAAAGAAATTCTGGTGCATATTTGTGATAAAAACGGATTGGTGAAGTCATTTTCATCTTCGGAACTTCTACCAGACGCATTTGATGATTTACATTTGAAATGAATACAATAATTATTGGGATCGCCGGAGGAACAGGTTCTGGAAAAACTTCACTGGCAAAAGAAATTCTTTCAGAATATGGGGAAGGTGAAGTGGCAGTTATTGAACAGGACTCTTACTATAATGATCTATCTCATATTTTATATGAAGAACGAGTGATTCAGAATTATGACCATCCAGATTCAATTGATATTGAACTTTTTGAATCCCATTTACATGGCTTATTAAATGGCGAATCAGTCAATGTCCCAACTTATGATTTTTCCACCCATGTCCGGATGCAAAAAACAACCACAATTACACCACATCATGTGATTGTTGTGGAGGGTATTCTCACACTTCATTATACCCAACTCCGTGATTTGTTTGCTATAAAGATCTTTGTGGATACACCAGCTGATATTCGTTTTATAAGACGGTTAACACGGGACATTAATGAGCGCGGACGGACACCAGACTTGGTGAATAAACAATATTTAGCAACTGTACGACCTATGCATAATCAATTTGTAGAACCGTCAAAATATTTTGCAGACCTTATTATTCCAGAAGGCGGAGAAAATAAAGTCGCTGTTGATCTTATTCGAACAAAAATAAATTCAATCTTAAAATAATTATGACCCTTACCCCCAAGGACGCAGGTTGGATCGAAGTGATTTGCGGTAGTATGTTCTCCGGTAAAACAGAAGAACTAATTCGACGGCTTCGCCGTGCCCAAATTGCCCAAATGCACACAATAATCTTTAAACCTCGAATTGATTCCAGATATAGTGAAACTCACATTGTGAGCCATAACAATATGAAATTGGAATCTCATCTTGTAAATACACCACAAGAAATATTAGATCTTGTTGAAAATGCCAGTGTCGTGGCAATTGATGAAGCACAATTTTTTAATAATTCTATATTAGATGTTTGCAAAATACTTGCCAGTCAAGGAAAACGTGTGGTAGTAGCAGGACTGGATACAGACTATCGCGGCGTTCCTTTTGGTCCCATGCCCCAACTCATGTGTGAGGCAGATTATCTCGATAAACTCCGGGCCATCTGTGTAAAATGCGGCAATCCTGCATCTTATACCCAGAGAACATCATCAGATCCAGGGCAAGTGGTAATTGGCGAATTAGACAAGTATGAAGCACGTTGCAGGAATTGTTTTCAAGCACCAAGGGCAGGTTGATGGAAAAATTTACAGGATTGATCGGTATAATGGTATTGTTGGGTATTGCTTATGCTCTTTCTAATAACCGCAGTATGATAAAACCACGAATCGTTATTTGGGGCTTAGGTTTACAGATTTTATTTGGTCTAATTATTTTAAAAATACCATTTATCAAATTACAATTTTTCAATATAGATAAATTATTCAAAAAATTGATCAGTTTTTCAGATGCAGGAAGTGATTTCCTTTTTAAATCATTTGTCCCCGGAGTAGGCTACCACGAGGCCATGGTAAATTTCGCTTTTCGCGCATTGCCGGTAATCATATTTTTTTCAAGCTTAATAGCGGTTACCTATCACTTCGGAATTATACAATTTATAGTAAAATGGGTAGCACGCCTGATGGAAAAGACCATGAAAACGAGCGGCGCTGAAACATTGAGTGTTTCCGCTAATATTTTTGTGGGACAGACAGAAGCACCTATTTTAATTCGGCCTTTCATTAAAAACATGACTAATTCTGAGTTAACAGCAGTAATGACCGGAGGGTTTGCTACAGTTGCTGGTTCTGTTTTAGCTCTTTATGTTTTATGGCTGAATGCTATACCCGGCATCGCGGGCCATATGCTGGCTGCCAGTATCATGTCTGCCCCTGCTGCTTTAGTTATCGCAAAAATAATTTATCCTGAAACAGAAAAATCAGATACAACCGGCGATTTACATATCAGCATTGAAAAACAAGACGCAAATGCCATGGATGCCCTTGGAAGAGGAGCCACTGATGGATTGAAATTAGCTGCCAATGTGGGTGCCATGCTGGTTGCATTTGTATCTATTATTACCATGATAAATTTTACACTGGGCTATTTTATTGATACAACTATGCAGGAAATGATGGGGTTTGTCTTTCAACCCATAGCTTGGTCTATGGGCATTCCTTGGGATGAAGCAAGAATCATGGGCACCCTAATGGGTGAAAAAATCGTATTAACAGAATTAATTGCCTATTCAAATCTGGGTGAAATAATCAATAATGGTGGAATATCTGAACGCACAGCAATCATTGCCAGCTACGCACTCTGTGGTTTTGCTAATTTTGGATCCATAGGAATTCAGCTGGGAGGAATCAGCAGTATGGCCCCAGAGAGAAGGAAAGATCTTTCAAACCTGGCCTTTAAAGCCATGATCGGGGGTGCGTTGGCTTCTTGGCTAACAGCAACTATTGCAGGAATTTTAATTTAAAGAAAGAACACAAAATCCTATGAAAATATTAATTATGGGTCCTCCTGGAGTAGGAAAGGGCACTCAGGCAAATCTTATAAAAAGTAAATTAAATATTGCTCATTTGTCAACCGGAGAGATTCTCCGTGGCGAGATCGAGAAAACAACTGATACTGGCATACAAGCAAAATTGTATATGGATGCTGGAAAGCTCGTTCCGGATCAGGTATTATTGGATATTATACAAAACAGAATAAAAAAACCTGATTGTGATAGAGGATATCTACTGGATGGGTTTCCCAGAACACTCCCCCAAGCTGTTGGATTGGAAAAAATAATGAAATCCATCAACCATACCTTGGACATGGTTATTAGTTTAACAGCAAATGAAAATGAACTGGTGGAAAGGCTTATCAAACGAGGAAAAGAATCAGGCAGAAGTGATGATACCCCCAAAGTCATACGGAACCGTCAAAAAATCTATTGGGAACAAACAGCGCCATTATTAGACTTTTACCATGATAAAGGTATCTTGAAAGAAGTGGATGGCCTTGGTGAAATATCAGAAATCACTAAACGAATACTAGACATTTTAAAATAATATGCTGAAAATTGGACTCACGGGCGGAATCGGGAGCGGGAAAAGCTCCGTCAGTACCTTGTTTAAAGAATGGGGTGCTTACATTTTTGATGCGGATGTTGTGGCAAAAGATATTTTATATAACAATGATACAGCCCAGTCTGAGCTCATTGCTGAATTTGGTACGGATGTTCTCGGAGTTGATAATAAGATTGACAAAAAGAAACTGGCACGGGTTGCTTTTTCAGATGAAGATCATCAACTTCGGCTCAATATAATTATCCACCCTTATGTATTTAATGAAATTGATTCTACTTTTGATAAAGTGTTGGCAGATGGAAATCATGAAGTATTTGTTGTGGATGCAGCTTTGATCTATGAATCTGGTGCAGACACACACATGGACTATGTGATTGTTGTAACATCCCATTTAAAAATTCGGACGGAACGTGTTATGACCCGCGGTGGTCTCACCTTAAATGAATTTCTCCAAAGAGTCGAACTCCAATGGCCCGATGAAGACAAAGTCCATATGGCTGATTTCGTGATTCATAACAATAGTGCAGAAGAGCAACTGGTAGAGGAAGCAAAAAAGATTTATAACCGGTTAAGTTAATTATTTTCGCAATGCCAGGGGTTTATCCAAGACTTCTTTTAATATAATGGCTTTTTTCAAGGATTTATTGGAATCAAATAAGTCAGATCGAAGCGCGTTCTTTTCAGCCCATTTTTTCCCAAAATGCAACTCTAGGCGATTTGCTAAACTGGAATGATAAATATTTTCTTCAAAGGCTTCCGACTGTTCATCAATGTGAGATGAATGCTCTTCAATATGTTCGGGGACATGGTAAGGCTCCGATTCCACCACCTCTTCTATATCATCCCGCACAGATGGGACTTCCGGTTCCACTTTATACTCTTGACCAAATAGATCGCTAAGCATGGAGTCAAGGGTCGGTTGTGGACCTTCGGCAGTGGAATCTGTAGGTATATCCCAATCCGGATCTGATTCGATATCTTGACGCTTTGCATCCTGATTACGTTTTTTCATGTAACCAGAAATCAAATAAAGAAGAAGTATACCCAACCATTCCATATTAAACCTTGGGCCTTTCTAATAAATATATAATACCATTTGAAAACACTTCATCCAAACCAGGAATCCAGGAAAATGGATTTTTCATTTTTGGTAATCCAAACCGAAATGAATATGCCGGACGAAGAAACCACTTGCTTTCTTTTTTTACATGGTAGCCAATTGATTTAACTAGATTCCTCATCTGACGAATTGATATTCTAGTTTCTTTTGTGGATATTAGGTAATTGATTTTTTTTTCAGGACAACTAATCAAATTCAAATATGCCTTATAAATAAAATTCGGCAGAACATGTAGATAGGGGAGTTTCCCCAACAAAGTTGGTACAGTTTGTTGATGTCCTGCATAGGCACAATACTTGGGAGGAAATGACATAAATAACTTTCCTTCCGGTTTAAGCAAATTGAAAATATTTGCCAGGGCTGTTGCCTTATCTTCAATGTGTTCTATCACGTCACGAATCACAATAGTATCATATTTTTCAATGATTTCATTTGAATAGGAACCCGATTCACAAATATTCGCCTGAAAAAGATGCAGTACACTAGACTCATTCAACAAAATCGCATTATTAAACCGAACATCTGAAAGTTCTAACCCTGAGCATATTGCACCCTTGTTTTGATAGAATTTGAGTAATCCTGCCTCGGCACATCCAATTTCCAAAATTCGTTTACCTGAAACATTAGTGTCACCGATAAAATCGAAAAGAAAATTTTCGCCATACCATTGTTGCTCACGGTAACACCGCAGACAACGATCCGAGACCTGATCAGCAACTTGTGTTGGAATGGGAATGTCCAAAACAGGGTTCCTTATTAAAATTTAGTTATCTTGGACAGGATTATCGTCAGATGTTTCAGTATCTGAACCTGAAATAGCATCACGCATACCTGTATCAGATTTGATATTTTCCATCTTATAATAATCCATAATTCCCAGATTGCCGTCCCGAAATGCCTGCGCCATAGCTTTGGGTACTTCGGCTTCAGCTTCCACGACCTTTGCTTTCATTTCCTGAGTTCGCGCTGTCATTTCCTGCTCTTCAGCTACAGCCATGGCACGGCGAGTTTCTGCTTTTGCTTGGGCCACTCGTAAGTCTGCTTCTGCCTGATCAGCCTGTAAAGATGCTCCAATATTTTTTCCCACATCCAAGTCGGCAATATCAATGGAAAGAATTTCAAATGCAGTTCCAGCATCTAATCCTTTTTCTAATACAGCACGAGATATATTGTCCGGGTTTTCTAATACAGCAGAATAATTTTGAGCAGATCCGATTGCGGAAACAATTCCTTCACCTACACGAGCAATAATGGTATCATCGGTAGCTCCACCAACCAATCCGGGAATATTTGTCCGCACCGTTACACGGGCACGGGCTTTGAGTTCAATCCCGTCTTTGGCAACTGCAGCAAGGAACCCTTCCATGGGCGCATTAATCACTTTGGGATAAACAGAAGTTTGTACAGCTTCTTGCACATCTCGTCCAGCAAGATCGATGGCGGTAGCTGTTTCGAATGAGAGTTGAATATTTGCCTTATCAGCAGCAATCATGGCAGACACAATATTTTGAACTTTTCCTCCTGCGAGATAATGTGTTTCCAACATGTCAGTGGCAATGTTCACTAATCCCGCTTTATGGAGATTGATCACTCCATCAGTGACCAACCTTGGTGATATTTTTCGCAGGCGCATTCGGATTAAATCCACAATTCGGATCCGACCCAACCCAAGGGAAACGATACCTTGTATCCACATTCCAATAGGGACAAAATATAAAATTAAGATTACCGTAAAGGTAATCATGGCTAACATTAACATTTGGACTACAGGCATAATATTGCTCCTTTTTTATTCTTTAATTAATTCTCTTACAAGGATTCGGTTTCCATCAACGGACATGATTTTAATCTCTGTGCCTTTTTCAATGAATTCTCCTTCGCTCACCACAAATACTCGCTGATTACTAACCTTTACCCACCCCGATGGATGTAGGTCTGAATCCGCAATTCCAATTTCTCCAGTTAAAGATTCCCATCCAAATGTATTGGTATAGCCATCTTCCTTTTTCTGGACGTCTGGCGCAGTGAGTTGTTCCCAGAATTTTGTTTTAATCATAATTTTTCCAAGAAGATAAAGTCCAATGATTGCTCCTATGATTCCAATTAAAAATCCGTCCATAGTTTGATTCATAATTTCATCACCTACAGGAACCTCCGGTAATAATAACAAATAAAGCCCATAAAGCATGAGACCGATTCCACCAACACCCGCTACTCCAAATCCCGGGATAACAAGGATCTCCAAGAGTAATAGCGCTAGCCCGGCAAAAATAAACATCATGTCTGACATAGTAGCTAACTCAGCAATATAGGAAGCACTTAGGGATAAAATTAAACAGGTAAGTCCTACAAATCCTGGAATACCCCAGCCAGGGCTTTGGAGTTCAAATAAAATTCCGAGAAATCCGAAAGTGGTTAAAAGGGAAGCAACAACCGGGTTGGTTAAAAATCGAACCACCGCTTCAGACCAATTCTCACTGGATTCCGTAACAATAACATTAGAATAACCTAGACTATCCAGCAACGAATCCATATTTTCCGCAGTTCCATCGGCAATATAATATTTTAAAGCTTGGTCAGTGGTAAGTGAAATTAACTTCCCTTCTTTTCGGCCTTCAATATCGGTTACTTCTAACGAATCACCATCAATTAAAAGGTGAGTAAAATTTAATTCTTCATCCACCATTCCTCGCGCAATCTCTTTACTACGCCCTCGTTTTTCTGCCGTGGAAGCCATTTCTTCCCTCATGAAACTAATAACCTTTTCACTCCCTTTTTTTCCAGACATATCCACGGCTGTAGCGGCACCAATGAGGCCACCTCCGGTCATATAAATTTTTTCACAAGAGAGAGAAATCAATGCACCGGCTGAAATAGCGCGACGATTTATAAAAGCGATAGTTGGGACTTTAGAACCAAGAATTGCATCTTTAATCTGAGTGGCGGCATCCACGCGGCCGCCAAAGGTATTAATATCAAAAATGACTGCTCTGGCGTTGTTGGCTTCAGCCTCCTCTAAAGCCCTTTCAATAAAAGGTGGAAGACCGAGATCAATAACTCCATTGATGGGCACTCTGTAAACAACATCGGAGTATATAATTGAAAAACAGAATAAGATGGATAATAAATTTCGTATCACAGGCTGGAATTTCATACGAAAGTGAAGATAGGGGAAACAAAAAAGGTAAATTAATCCATAAAAATGCAACGATAAATAGAGTGTGCAAATCCGTAATTTCTTGGCTCTTAATGAAAACATCACATCAAATTACCTATTATACTTTAATTCTGTTGAAAAAGTGCATGTCTGCAATATCTGCAAAAACGCGGTATCAATTTGCATCAAAACTAGCTAGTGTTCTTTATAATTATGTTCCTAAACGGAAAAAACAAGTAATCAAAAATCTGGATCGAGCTTTTCCGGAATGGTCTGGGTTGAAGGTGGAAAACCTTATAAAAAAAATATATATTTTTTTCACGCATAACATGGTCCAGTTTTTCGCTTTTCCAAAATCATGGGATGGCATAGAAATTGAAGTGTCCGGGAAAGAAGTGTTAGATAAAATCATGAGTCAGAAAAAAGGCTGTGTTATGATTTCTGCTCATTTTGGAGTGTGGGAAATTTTTGTGAAATGGATGGGTGAATATAATGCCTTTTTTTCTGGCGTAATTCAAAGACAGAAAAATCGTGGAGCGAATCATTTCTTCCACGAACAACGTGGATTGACAGGCGCTGTACAGATATATCGAAAAGAATCGCTGGATACAATGTATGATATACTTGCTGACAATGGAATTCTAGCATTAGTAAGTGACCAGGATGCAAAACGAAAAGGAGTGTTTGTGGATTTCTTTGGTACACAGGCTTCCACACCAAAAGGGGCTGCTTTATTTCATCAAAAAACCGATTCACCCTTGGTTTTTGGTGTTTGTATTCAGATAGAGCTTCATAAATATCGGATTGAATTTGTACCAGTAACCCCAAAAAGTAAAAGTATTCAAGATATTACCCAAGCATATACAACTATAATTGAAAATATGATTCGACGGTACCCTGAACAATATTTTTGGTTTCACCGAAGATGGAAGACAAAACAGGGTTGAAAATTGTGGTTAAAATAATATATTGGGGAAATGAAACTGCCGTGGGAATGGCATGTTCCGTATTAAAAAATGGTGGTGTTATTGTTTATCCAACCGATACCCTTTATGGATTTGGATGTGATGCAAAAAATGAATCTGCTATTGAAAAAATCAATACTATCAAAGGTCGAAAAGCGCCCATGAGTGTCTTAGCGCCGAATATAGAGATTGCAGCAAAATGGATGAATATACCTAAACATGATAAAAATATTATTTTAGAAAAATTAGGAGGATCTACAACTATAATTGTTCCAGTAAAATTTGGGATTACTTCACCATCCATTACTGGCGATAATGATACTCTTGGTCTCCGAATTCCAGATCATAAATTTTGTCAAAAATTATCCGAGGCATATCCAAACCCCATCACCACCACAAGTGTGAACCGTACGAAACAAAAACCTTTGACAAATCCGGAAAAGATTCTATCCGAATTTACCCGTGAAATTGACCTCATTATTGATGATGGCATCATTGAAGGCAGCGGCTCCACTATTTATAATTTTCAGGATAAGGAATTAAATATCATAAGATTATGAGATCAATTATTCTCATTTTATTTTTTTCATATTTATGCGGGACAAATGTGCCCTTTAAAGTTGGAGAATCGTTAAAGTACAATGCTTCTTTTTCGGGGATAGATGCAGCAACTGGTCGTTTAGAAGTGCTTGGAATAGAAACGATTAACAATGTTTCCACTTACCATGTACAATTCAGTGCTAGTACCCATGGGGTTGCAAATTTTCTTTTTCCAATTCGAGACGTGATTGATCTTTGGCTCGATAAAAATTCACTAGCACCGATAAGAGTTAAAAAAAATATCAGTGAGGGGGAATACAAAAAAAAGAGCGAGTCTAATTTTTCCCAGAGCCAAGGATTTGCAATTGTCAAGCATGATACTATCTCAATGGGAAAGGGAACTCATTCCCCTTATTCTTTATTTTATTTTTTCAGAAATAAAAATTTATCAAAAATTGACGGAGAAATATTTTCTACGATTGAAGGGAAAAAAGTCACTCCATTAAAAATGAAAGTGACAGAAGGAATTAATATTGCAGTACCAGTAGGATATTTTAATTGTACAGAAGTGACACCGATGAGAATTGATAAAAAGAAATTTAAGAATGAAGCCACCATGTCTATTTGGTTCTCTAATGATAAGCATAGATATCCGGTTAAGATCTGGCTAAAGATGAAATTTGGGGCACTAGTCCTGAAATTGGACGAGATTACTAATTAAATAATCGGCTGATATCGTTGAATACGACTGTCACCATGAGCATTAATAAAAATGCCATGCCAATCTGTTGAATTGTAATTCGAGCTTTCATAGTTAAAGGACGTCTAATAATCCCTTCAATCAAATGAATCATAATATGTCCGCCGTCTAATCCAGGAATCGGCAAAATATTAATGAAAGCAAGGTTTACACTGATCAATGCCATAAATGTGAAAAACGGAATCCAGCCAGCTTCTGCAGTTTGACCGGCTAATTGAGCGATCATAATAGGGCCCCCAAAATCAGACATCGATGCACCGCCACTTCCAAGCATTTTTAAACTCATAATGATCATCCCAAAACTGCTTTCTGTTCGTAGCCATCCAATATTGAATGCTTCACCTATGGTCATATCTCTGTAGAACACTTCAGGAATGATTCCGATAGCACCAAGGGTATCCATCCCGGTGTCGGTTGGGACTGGCATAAATGATGTGGTGATATCCATTGTAATTTGAACATCTTCTCTTAAAATAGTAAGAGAAATATCTGTGTTTGGCTGATTATGGATAGATTTTGTAAGATCATTCCATGTTTTAATGGGTTTGCCATTAATAGATATTATCTGATCTCCCGGTTGGATACCTGCCGCCATGGCCGGCATATCCGGTTGCAATTCTGCTACAATAGGTTCATCTGAAACTTCCGGCATGCCTTGCGTGAATCCTACTGCAGAAAATATTGCAAATGCTAAAATAGTATTCATAATCACGCCAGCGCTCATAACCCATAGCTTCGCCCAAAGTGGTTTAGACATGAATTCATCATCTTCATAATTGATCTCTGTGTCCATGCTTTCATCAATAATACCCGCCATCTTCACATAGCCACCCAAGGGGAGAAGCGCAATCACATATTCAGTTTCAGATCCTATTCGTCCAGGTTTAGAAATCATTTTTTTAATAATAGGCTGCCAGGATAAACGTCCATGTGATCTTTTATAAAAGAAAAGGTGGAATAACCAACCATCATTTGTTGATGTGAGAGATACAAATCGTGGTGGAATTCCAATTGAAAATCGCTCAACACGAATGCCAACAGATCGAGCAGCTGTAAAATGCCCGAATTCGTGGATAGTGATAAGAACACCAAGTATGAGAATTGTTGCCCAGATTATTGTCATAGGATTAAGTCTACTAAATAATGTTTTTTAAGTTCCATGGAATCAAAAGGATTTAACATGATTTTTTACCCAATTATCTAATTTTTTCAAATGTTCCATAGACGGATGCTCTGACCAATCATGATGTTTCATAGATGATTCTATGATTCTTGGGATATCTGTGAATTTAATCTCTCCATTTAAAAAACGATATACTGAATAATCGTTGGCCAAATTTAAAACAGCACCGGAAGTACCCAATTTTTCCAAGGAGTCAAAGGCTAATTTAATGCAGGGAAACCGCTTAAAATCTGGTTCTTCAAAAGTTAGGTCACCGCATTTTAAAAAATCTAATTGTTCCCATGGCGCTTCCAGATGCCGTGGATAAGTCAGTGCATATTGGATAGGAACTTTCATATCCGGTACGCCCATTTGTGCTTTAATGGCACCATCTTTCATTTCAATCATGGAATGAATAATAGATTGTGGATGAACAACAATTTTGATTCGATCCGGTGTGAATCCAAATAACCAAAATGCTTCGATAACTTCAAACCCTTTGTTCATCATGGTGGCACTATCAATGGTGATCTTCCGTCCCATATCCCAGTTTGGATGATTTAACGCTTCATCCACCATGATATTATCAAATGTTGTTATATCTCGAGTGCGGAACGGCCCACCGCTTCCAGTTAAAATAAGGCAACGGACATCATCTATATTTTCCCCAACCAAACATTGCCATATAGCAGAATGTTCACTGTCCACGGGAAACAATTTCGCACCTGATTTATCCATGGCTTTCTGAATAATATCGCCAGCCATGACCAAACTTTCTTTATTGGATAAGGCTACATCTATCCCAGCTTCAATGGCTTTTAATGTCGGTTCCATGCCAGGGGTACCTACAAGGCCGTTCAACAGAATATCCACATCATCTCTTGCTGCTAACTCCAAAAGACTTGCTCGTCCTGTGAGTATTTCAATGTCTAAATGTATCAGTGCATTTTGCACGTCAGGAAAAACTGATTCATCCACAATGCAAACGGCTTTAGGTTGAAATTCTTTTGCCTGTTGAATCAATAATTTTGCATTCCTATTAGCGGATAAATAAATTATATCTAACTCATTCTTGAGATGAGCACTAACCTTCAAAGCATTCACACCAATAGAGCCAGTAGATCCTAAAATAGAAATTCGTTTTGACATTAGAAGAATTCTTTTTGGATGAAAAATGTTACCAGTGTTCTACCAGGATGCATTCGGGTACCGATACCATATTTGAAAAACGAATAGGAGATTAGTGCATCCAAACCAACAAAGTTTATCTGCCCTTTCATGCTTGATGGTTCACTATATCCTTTATAAGATCGTTCTTTAAAAAAATTGGTACCGACACCAATCCGAAATTGAATTGAATTCCATTCAATCCATTTTCTAATATCAAAGGTTAGAGATGTAAGGCGAAAATGGCTTAATCCTTTTAGATCGACCCTTTGAATAGACGAAACCCAATTTAATGTATCTCCCCCACCATAATAATATAGAAATCCGGCACCTAGAATTTGAGGGGATTCTTTCGCAGTTGAAAAGCCAAAAAGTTTACCTGTGATGGCAAGATTTCTTGTGACCTTGATACCGAAATCAAAGTTTGGGTATTCTCCAATTATTTTTTTTATTGATGATAAGGTTCCGAATTGGATTATGATTCGATTATTACTCGCGGGATCCATAGATGGAGATTCACTCAACCAAAAAGATGATGATCTAATAACCGATTTTGCATCGCCATCGCATTCTTGGCAATCTATAGGATCGAATCCAAAATCTGCTGATTGAGAAAAAATTGTTCCCGAAAACGCCAGAATAATAAAAATAAGATTCACAGTAAAACTAAATAATACCCCGTCCGGAAGAACGAATAAAATCAAAAATCTGATCTTTATAATTCGAAGGTTTAATTTCTGACTTAATTTTTTGGAGTGCTTCTTTACGATTTAACTTAGAGTCAAAAAATATTTGATAAGTGTTTTTAATAATTTGTCTATCCTCTATAGAAAACCCACGTCTTTTTAAACCAGTTCTATTGGTTCCGCCAAAACATAATGGTTCTCCTGCTGCCAATATAAACGGAGGGACATCCTGAACTACACGAAACCCGCCTCCAATAAAAGCATGGGTACCAATTCTGCAAAACTGATGAACCAAAACTCCACCTCCTAATGATGCCCAATCACCAATTTCAACATGGCCGCCTAAAGTTGCCATATTGGCCATTATCACATTGTTACCTACAATACAATCATGAGCTACATGTACGTAAGCCATAAGCAAACAATCTGAACCAATTTTTGTTTCGCCAAGAGCTTTAGTGCCACGATTGACCGTAACGGATTCACGTATAGTTGTTCTTTCGCCAATGATTGTGCTTGTTAATTCACCACCAAATTTCAGATCTTGAGGAATTTCACCAATGGAACTAGAATGAAAAATCCTGCAGTCTTTGCCAATGGATGTATTTTCACCAACAGTTACATGATTTCCAATAGCTGTATTATCCCCAAGGAAGACATTTGCTTGAATTATGGAGAAAGGCCCAATACAAACATTGGTGCCCAGTTCGGCAGACGGATCAATTAGTGCCGTTGGGTGAATAGAATTGGAAATTTTATACCTCTGGGCGATCTACAATATTTGCAGAAAGGAAGGCTTCGGCCACAAGCTTATTATCTACAAAACATCTGCCATGGAATTTACAAATACTGAGTTTTTTTCTTGCAAGATCCATATAAATCTTGAGTTGGTCACCTGGAATAATTGGTTTTCTAAACTTTGCCTTATCAATAGTTGAAAAAAGCATATTTTTTGATAGTGGATTTTCAACTTGACTCAACATAAGAAATGCACCAGCCTGTGCCATTATTTCCAATGAAAGGACTCCCGGCATTATCGGTTGATTAGGAAAATGGCCTTGGAAATATGGTTCATTTATAGTCACATTTTTAATAGCAACTAAGGATTTCCCAGGATCTATCATTTCTAATTTATCAATCAAAATAAAAGGATAACGGTGAGGAAGAACTTTTATAATATCCTTTATTTTAAAAATAGTCTTTTGTGAAAAATCAGTCATTTATTTTCTCTGTCCATAATTCAGTCAACTCTTTAGCATATTCCTTTTTAAGTTTTTTTACAAATTCTACATTGCTGGCATGACCGGCACGAGCTGCGGTTACATGACCTTTAATGGGAACACCTAACAAAGCAAGATCCCCAATCAAATCTAAAGTTTTATGGCGAACGGGCTCGTTCTTAAAACGAAGCACTTTCCCATTCAATATACCATTAGCGCCTTGGATAATGGTATGTTCAATACCAAATAAGTCTTTTAATCTATCAATCTCTAAATTATCAATTTCCTTATCAACGATTACTACAGCATTGTCTAAAGCTCCTCCTTTAATAAGACCCTGTTCTTTCAACATTTCAACTTCACTTAAAAAACAAAATGTACGGGCCGGTGCAACTTCAAAAGCAAAATCTTCTTCCATATTATAGATTGCTTCATATTGGGTTCCTAATGCCGGGAGAGGATATTCTACCATAAATGTAATTCTGAATCTATCTGAAGGAATTATGTGAATATCAATGTCACGATAGGGATTGGTATAGTTGACTGCCCGTGTAATTTCTAAAACCTTTCTTTCTTGTTTTTGAATTTTAATGCCGGCTTTAATCAAACACTCCACAAAATCTTTAGCACTACCATCCATCACTGGCGGTTCTTTGCCCGTAAGTTCAATGAGTATATTATCAATTCGGAGACCGCTCACTGCAGCTAGTGCATGCTCCACTGTATGGATGCGAACATCATTTTCTTCTATAGTTGTCCCTCGGGAAATGTCTACTACATGGTCAATATCTGCTTTTATCTCCGTAGCGGATGCAATATCGGACCGAACAAACCTGATACCATAATTTTCTGGTGCTGGATGAAATATAATGCTTGAATCAACACCAGTATGAAGTCCTATTCCTTGGCAGGACTGACTTGTTTTAATTGTTCTTTGTTTTCTTTCCATTCTAAAACTTACCCCTTTTTCCTATCTTGTAACAATTGGTCAAGCTTTTGATTCATTCTAGTGATATCCTGTAACTGGGCTTCTCTTTTATTATGTTCTTTAATCTCTCGAGCAGGAAAACCAGCATAAACTTTCCCACCTTCTAATGATTTTGTTACACCAGATTTTGCGGCAAAAACAGAATTTGAGCCAATTTTTACATGCGGCGCAATACCTGCTTGCCCAGCAAACGTACAATAATCGCCAATCTCTGTACTGCCAGCTACAGCAAATCCAGCCGTTATCAAGCACCCTTTTCCTACTTTTACATTATGAGCAATATGAACAAGATTATCTATCTTTGTCATATCTCCAATGGATGTTACGCCAATTGTAGCGCGATCAATTGCACAATTTGACCCAATCTCAACATCATTCCCAATAACAACGTTTCCCGTTTGTGGAATTTTTTCATGGGTGTTATTTTCCGTTACGTATCCGAAACCATCACATCCTATGGCTGTCCCACTATGAAGTATACAATTATTACCAATTATTATATTATGATAAATCGTTACATTTGGTTTTAAGGTGCAATGTGCCCCAATTGTTGATCCATGCCCAATCACAACATTTGAACCAATAATTGCATTATCACCAATAGAAGCTCCGGATTTAATCACAACACCTGCATCGATAAAAACATTTTTACCAACTGAAGCAGTTGAATCAATCACGGCTGATTCATGTATATATGGTTCAAATGGTGTTTCAGGAAAAAAGAGTCTGAGTGTTCTAGCCATGGCCAATTGTGGATTGGATACAACAATACCATTTTTACCATTTAAATGATCCTCATTACCGACAATAATAGCTTCAGCATGAGTTTCAGTTAAAAATTGTTTATACTTGGGATTCCCCAGAAATGTAATAGTACCAGGTAAACTATTTTGTATTTCAGAAATACCTGAAACATTTATATCCGGCTCCCCAACCACTTTTCCATTAACATAGGCAGCGATCTCACGAAGAGTGAGCTTCAAGACAAATTACTTATCGGAACTCAAGTTCCGAAGCTGATGCAATACATCATCCGTCATATCGTATTTCGATTTGAAATACAGCAATCCAACAGATGCATCAATTATATAATCATAGCCACCATCAATAGCAACTTTGTCTACGGCTTTTTTCACTTTTCCAAGAATCTCATATTCCATTTGAGCTTGTTTCTTCATGAGTTCACCCTGCGGGCCGATCTTTTCAGCTTGATAGTTTTGGATAGAACGTTCCATTTGTTCAAGTTCCTGACGAATACTCTCGCCTTTATCCAATGCCATAAGACGCTTTATTTCATAATCCTGTTTCAGGCTATCCATTTTCACCACCATTTGGTCAAATTCGAATTGGACTTTTCGGTACTCAAGTTGAAGTTGCGATTCTGCTTCTTTGAACTCTTCATATTCTGTACGGATTCTTTCCGATAAAATATATCCGATCTTTAATTGGGCCGACATCACGGAGGTCAATCCTATAAAGGTTAAAATAAAGAGTGTGTTACGTAAGGATCCTTTCACAGTTTCCTCCTTGTTTTTCAAAATTGGTTTCCAAATGTAAGTGTTGTTTTCCAGCCCGGTTCGGGAATTCGGTCAAAACCATAACCGATATCAAATCCCAGCATACCAATCATTGGCATAAAGAACCTAATACCTGCACCAGCAGAACGCTTCATATCAAACGGCCCACTTCGAGGAAGGCTTAATCTTTCCATCATATCAGTTGATGACCAAACATTTCCCATTTCTACAAAAACCAGTCCGTAAACTACAGGATTTTCTGCAAATGGCACCCGGAATTCTGTTCCGAATTTAACCATCGTATTCCCGCCAATAGGGCTTCCCGACGAAGTAAGTGGCCCTACGCGATTATCATCATATCCCCGTAACGGATTACCATAAGGAATTCCATTCCCCCCCATAATAAATCGGTCATTCCAAGGAATGAATGAAAGTGTCCCATCTTTTGCAGCAGGCAGTTCCTTGACCACTCCAATTTTCATTGAATTCATTAAAACAAATTTCCAGAATGTAGGTGCGTACCATTCCAGATTTAATATGTGCTTATGAAAATTTTCATCCCCACCAAGCCACCAACCAGAGAGTGTAGATTTAAGAGAGAACAACGACCCCATCGTTGAGAATTCGGGGTGATCACGACTATCACGACGGATTGTTTGAGAAACATTGATCCCATCTGATGTCTTTTGTCCACCTGCATATCGGTCAAGATCTGCCTGGCTCCCTTCATACATTTTTCGAACAATTTGAAAAGACCAGGTCCCACGGAAAAAATCATCAGGCCATTTAAAAATCCGTCCCCAGGTTACTGAGCTTCCAGCCATAGTATAATCAATTGGCGCTGAATACATTGATGAGCGACCACGGAAAGTATAGAAAAGAGATCCCCCAATAAGATTCTTGGTATCGTTTACCATGGGGTCAGTAAAACTGATACTGGCAGATTGGTATTTCGGACGATCAGTATTTAGGCTGTACACATTATAATTCGTACCAACATTGAAACTTACATTAAGGCTCTGTCCTTTTCCGCGAAAATTCGGGAGTGCCAATCCACCGCCACCCGTCATACCATAGGATTGAGTGTAGCCCATATTGGCATTTGCCTGTCCAGCTGGTTTTTCTTCTACCGTGATTTCTAAGTCTACCTTGTCTTCGGCCACAGGCACCACATCTGGTATTACATTCGCAAAGAAATTCAACATCATAACCTCTCGATGACTGCGCATCAACCTTCCTCGATTGAACACATCACCAGGAAAAACCCGTAATTGCCGACGAATTACATTCTCTCTTGTCCGGGTATTACCTTTAATGGCAATATGATTGATATAGACTTTGTGATTTTCTGTTACAATAAAATGGATATCCAACGAATCTTCACCTACGGGTGTGATCTCAGGCTCAATCCGGCTATAGATATAACCACGATCCATATATAAACCCTGGACACGATCAAAAACGGCAAGGTTAAAATCTTCATCACTATATTGATCACCCGATTCCAGCCCTAAGGAGCGTTGCAGCATTTCTTCATCAAAGAGGGTCATGCCTTCCCATGAAAAATCTCGATACTTATATTGTGCCCCTTCATCAACGGTTACAATCAAATTCAACATCTTTTGGTTTTCACTAAACTGAATAGTATCACTAACGATTCGAAAATCCCTATAGCCTTTATTACGATAGTACGTGGAAACAAGATTCAAGTCTTCATCAAATTTTTTATCATCAAATGTGGATCGCCAGAACATATACCAACGTTGCTGTTTGGTCTCCTTCATAGTCCATCGTAGTCTTAAATCTGAATATGATTCATTACCTTCAAAAATAATTTTTCCAATCTTAATCTTGTCATTTTCTTGAATGTTGAAAACCACATTGCGAACTATATCTTTTGCTCTACCATCAAAAAGCGTGGATTCTTCGACAGGGATTTCCAATACAGGATTAATTTCTGCATTCAAATACCCTTTTTCTTCATAAAGCTCTTTGATTTTTTTTGCAGTCTCATGAAGTGTGTTAGGCCGGAGTCGCTGACCTTTTGACAAACTAACCTCATCTTCAAATTTTCGGTCTTTTATTTTTTTATTCCCATCATAAGACAAATCGCCCAAAATAAAATTTTCTTTCACCACGATCGTTAAAGATAATCCTTCATCTGTTTCATTATCATACCGCAATTGAATATCCTGAAAAAGTCCTAATTGCCATAATCTTTTTATGGCTCGAGGAAATTCTGCTTGTGAAATGGTTTGTCCTTCACGAAGTCCGGCCGTAAAAAGAATTGTATTCTCGGATGTAACGGCATTCCCTTCTACACTTACATTGACTAATGTGATATCAATTGGAATCCCTTGAGCAATCCCAAGAGTTAAACTCAAAATAAAAATAAATAATTTTTTCATATATTATTATTTACCTGTTCGCTAACCTTTCCAAATCGTCGTTCTCGTGATTGATATTCTAATATTGCTTCTATGAGAGCATCTTTACGAAATGCAGGCCAAAAGGTTTTCGTCATTATAATTTCTGAATAAGCACATTGCCATAATAAAAAGTTACTTAAACGATACTCCCCGCTGGTGCGTATCAATAGATCTGGGTTAGGCATGTCTGATGTTGAAAGCGTATTGGACAAAATAGTTTCATTTATTTCATCCAATTTTAAATCACCCTTTTTAACTTTTTTTGCAATAGCTTGAACTGCTGAAACCATTTCCTGGCGACTTCCATAATTCAATGCTAGACAAAGATTCAATCCTGTATTGTTTTTGGTAATCTTGATTCCATCAAAAATCCCTTTTTGCGTGGATTTAGGCAACTTCTTCAAATCACCTATTGCAGTAAAACGAACATTATTTTTATGCAGTTCTCTTACTT
>CAZCHA010000015.1:0-23500 GCA_964498175.1 uncultured bacterium | reverse complement strand
GCAACAATAGCAATATGGATAAATTTCTCATCGAACCACCGCAAATTTACCGACAAAGGAATCATTAGAATTTCCAAATTGTTCTACATGAAATAAATAGAGTCCCGGTGCTACTTCCTGATTATTCACGGTTCGCATATCCCACCATACATTTCCCGATTCTGCATTTTCGTGTTGGATAGTACTCACAATTTCACCTGTTAATGTAAAAATTTTGATGGTGCATTTTTCAGGAAGATTTGTAAACCTAATCTGTCTTAAATGTTCATTTTCTTTGAATCCAGATTGTACTTTATATGGGTTAGGAACCACACCAATATCACTTGCATCATTAGCAGGCATCACTCCGGGATAAACTTGAACAAAATTCCGATCAAGTATGGTTGTGCCTTTTGAATTTTCAATAGAAGCATATCCATCCGGATCAGCCCATTTATCGGGATTTGAATAATTGGTATCGACCACAGCTTCAAAAGTACCGTTGCCAATATCTTTATAAGTTGTTTTATAAGGTGGTTCAACACCCATATCATAAGAAACGACTGAATAGGTGTATTCTAAACCATCTGTAACATCCTTATCTACATACATATAGGTCATTGTATCACCATTAATGACCTTCGGTTCAGGGAGGCGTATGGGATCAAAACCAGTATCTGACCCAATATTAAACCATGGGAAATAGGGATCTTCGCCATTGATGGCATGTCCTCTTTGCTGTAATGGATCATCTTCACAATCTTCGGGATTGCTGGAATAAATACAATGGAGCGAATCTTCTTCTGCAGATAGATCATATTGTTTAAAGGGACGCCAGCCGGCAAAAATACCATCTGTGTCAAAAATCATATCATTGGCTTCACCCCAGGCACTTCCACCATCTAAACTTTTAAAAATTTTATATCCTTCAAAATCAGCATAACCCGTTACCACATCCGTGGCAGTTTCGGCTCTGTCATCCCAATAAATTCTGACTTCTCCCTGCCCCGTTTCGGCATAAACGGTAGGTCTGGTCGGTGGTGTGAATCCTTGATATCGTGAGTTATACATAACTTGAGCAAACCGTGCGTTATTAATCAAGTCACTTTCAGTCTGTCCAAAAATGATACAGAATGAAAATGGTACTTCCCGACCTACAGGCAAATCAAATGGTCCACAACTCATGATCAATACACAATCCAGACCAGGGTCATCCCGCAGATATACAGGTTCTTCCTTCAGTCCAATAACCGAGTCAAAATGAGGATTAAGTTCAGTCCCAAAATCCGTTCCTGGATTTTGTGTGTGAAAATGCCAAGCATTTTCATTCTCGCTCAGATTGGATGTATCCCCAACCATAAGTTTGTACAAAATTTCTTCTTTATTCCTTGCAACAGGGCAACCTTCACTTCCTGCATAACACGGAGGGGAAGAATCTTCGGGCCGGGTTACTCCGGGTCGTTGATACCAATCCACCCAATGCCAATCTGTCATTTTTAAGGGTTCTCCAGGAAAAATATCAATCGTACCATCCTGATCGAGATCCACTGAACCAGTTGCTTTGGGAGAATCCAATAACTGAGTTGCAACTACACCAAATTCGTTTCCTGGATGAACCGTTGCAGAAGGTTCATCAAGTGCATACCCAAGGGCACCCGATGCACCATCATGGTCACCTATCATGGCCATACTGATTAGCATTCTATCATTATTGACCTCAAACACATCCCAATAATATTTCATGAAATCATCATCGTTGGTATGATAGAAACCATTATAGCCAGCCCAGTCACCCATTAGGGCATCTGCATCCATATAAAATCCAAGGGCCATTCCACGATAATCAAAGCCTTTGCCGCGATTTAACTTGGTCCCATCTGGCATAATCATCCCTTCTCCACAAACTTGATTTCCATCCTTATCTAAAACGGGATTTCCATCTTCATCTTCAGCACAAAAGTCACCACTCTCATTTCGAACCTTTACTGTCACAAACATTATATCCTCTGCGTATGATACACCATAAGAATGGGCGGACGCCATGACACGCAAACCCATAGGGTAGCCTGTTTGCTCATACTCATCATTGGTATTGATATTATTGGCTCGATGAGACCAGCGATCATCGAATTCCATATATACATCCATATCTGAAATAAACCGACCGGGTACATCCTCCCAACAATCAGGATCTTTCCGGGATTGAGAACAGCCTGGCAAATTGATATTATAATCCTTAGCCCACCACCCTGGCCAAAATGATTCTGTCAAACCTGTTTGCTCGTTATATTTTTTTGGCCAAGTCTGGGAATACCCTGAATGCGCTAATACCGGGTAAGTATCTTCACCAGCAACCCAGGGTGAATCCTTAAAAATATCCTCGGTATTAAATTCTGATTGGTGGGTATTTATTCTCGACATTGTAGAAGCGTGCCAGTCAGTTTTATAATCTGTACCGATAAAATGAGATTCAGCTGCATTGGCACCATAATAAACATAATCATCATCTTCTGTCCATTCTTCTAAGTCTGGACCGTAATCATAAAAATCAAAACTACTTTCGCGGCTGATTAGTTTAGGTCGTAGCGCCCAAGGATAAATAAATCCAATACGCGTGCTTGTATTATTAGGATCCAATTCACCAAAAGTACTTAATATGATTTTATAGTTTTCATGATCAAACATAAATAGCCTATCGGCATCAAATTCTTCCAATGATGATTTTTCATTATCGGGAAGATAGACCCCTTCATCATTGCCTAAATCAAAAAGAAGTCCCTTAAACACAGTATCACCAGAAGTTGGGTACCATGCTTCGTAGGCATCGGTTGATGACCATAAACTATATTTTGGAATACCTTCTTCATCCACGACGGTTTCAAGAATCTCCCAAGTGTAATTCGCTGTATTTGAATGACCCGGAACCCCTGCAATAAATGAAACTGCGGGCAAATAAGAATAATCACCCCAGATACCGGAAGGATGAGCATCCCAATTGATAAAACTACCATAATTGGTAATGGCTGTTTTGACACGTCCCTGATCTACAAATCCTTTGGCACGGTCGCCCATGGGATTTGGAGGGAATGGATTATCGCCAATCTTTGCTGCGCTCGATTGACGAAATGGATCAATACTGGGCTTATGTTGCTGCACATAAGTCTTATCTATCGCAAGTAATGAACTCAATAGTAAAATGGTAAAAAGATTATTATACTTCATTTGGTTTAGTCAAAATCGATTCGGACAAAAAAGTTAATCTCTCTTGGAGATGATAATCGCCAAGGCCTATCATAATAAGCACTGGATTTATTTGCATATTTACCTTGACCACTGGGATCCGTGCCGGGAAGACCTACATAATCGGTATAATAGGTTCCCGGATCATCAGGTTTACCTGTCATTGCATAAATATCGATGGGATTTCGTATGTCCAGAATATTGAAAACATTCAAGCCTAAAGCAATTTTATGATTCATGGCTTTAAGATATTTAGAGAATGAAATATTTACATTCTTGTAACCAGGTCCCCGTTTTGAATTACGATTTCTCTCATCTGACACAGGATCTTTTCCACGAAAAATGATAGGTGTATAAGGGTACCCACTTTGGTAATTAGCAGTTAACCCTGCCTGGATTCCAAATGGTAGAAAGGTATAGGCATAGTAGGTTAAACCATGTGGTCGATCGAAATAAGTGATAAACTCCTGACTCGGAGCATCTACGTATTGTCCACTAATACTAGCCCAGGCAAATTCACTATTAGCTTTGGAAATAGAGTATGTATATTGCAACTGGGAACCAAATAATTTTCTCCGCCATTCAAGCGTTAAATCAATTCCTCTCGCTGAACCATAGTCTCCATTGACAGAAATTTGGTAGGTATAAACTCCAGAACGCTCATGGCTATAACGTGTCATTTGATCCATGTCCCTAACCCATGCCCCAAAAGAGTAGGCCCAACTTTCTCCCACTTGTACGTTAAAGGCCGCAGAATAATCTTGCGTTCTTTCTGCGCCCATAGTTGCATTACCAACCTGGCCTTCTCCCTCTTCGAATAATTCTTCTGGATCTTCGAGTCTGTTTGTATTCAGGTAAATATTTTGGTAAACAGGTGTTTGGTAGTATAAGCCATAATTAAATGTAAAAGTGGATTTGTCTGTGATTACATGGCTGAACCCAAGACGTGGACTAATCTTATAAAACCAACCAGATTGTTCTAGAAATACTTTTTGACGAGGTAGCCCTGCTATATCGGAGTAACTCTCATCATCATCCCAGATATTATTATCATTCAAATCGGAATAAAAATAAGGATTACCAGGACTATAGATTCCTAAAGAATCTTGTAGAGGTGGTGGCGTACCCCAGATCTGTGTGTTATAGTTTACCATATCAATCCGGATACCATAATTAATTACCATCCAGGGTACCTCAAATGTATTTTGGATATAGGCCGAAAATTCTTCTGGTTCACGAAATTCATCCCATTTACCATTTTTATTTGCATCTGTAAACTCTTCGCCTTCATCCCAGCGGCCGTTACCTTCACCTTCATCTGCTTCTAAATAGTCAGAATCCCCAAGAACCTTACCATCCGGACCCGTATCTTCCCAGTATTCAGCAAACGTTTGGATAAAGGCACCAGCACCCAGCCATGGCTGCTGGACTTCATAAAAATTGAGTTTATGGTATTTATAATCTATACCAGTTCTCACTTTCCATTTATCAGTGATCTGTGATGTGAGATCAAACCGTATTTCATCTGTAATAGCACGTGAATCGGCATAAAAGACATCGTGACCTCCAAATGTTCTGCCCTCATCCCAGGCAATACCACCTTGAGCATAATTAGGCATATAGTAATAGGGATTAGCAGTTCCAGGAATAAAACTTTGATTTATTGGTGCATTAAAGTATCCTGGAGCATTTTGATAGCGAAGTTCTACGGATCGATAATCATAAAAAAGCTCCGGGTCTTCGTACATTTCCGGCTCAAGCCAATAGCTGCCATCCCGCTCGATTAAGGGTTTAATCAATTCTGGACCATTCCAAAAGCCATCTCCGTTAGTATCTGTAAAGTCCTCTCCCACATCCCAGACACCATTCCCATTTTGATCTCTGAAATTCTCTGCCAATTCCCAACTATATAAACCGGGATCTGCACCATGGTACCAACCGGTGCGACCATCTACATTGGTATATCGAATTGTATCACCATCTTCCCCAACACTGAAAGGAATCACTTTTGAATTTTCTGGGTCAGAAATATCTTTATAGCCAGCTGGATGGCGCCATTCAAACCAGTTTGGATACCCGTCAGAATCATTGTCCCGCCAACGAACTCCCTGGAATTGATCCTGTGTAAACCTTGATGTCCTTATTGTATAAAATGTTCTTTGGGTCAAAGAGTGATTTACTTCAAAATTATATCTATAAGTATCCCGAAAAAGTTCATTTCGCCCTTCATCCCAATACAAATATGTTGGATTAAAAGATTGACGATGGTTCCCAACCTGCCAATAGGCTCCATGAAATCGGAGTTTATTAGTTAACTTGAAGGTCAATTTTGCAAAAATATCCCAAGTTTCATTAAATCCAAATCCGCGGAAGCCTGCCACATTGTCCCAAGGATAAACAAGTGCTTTTTTATTATTTGAAATATTTTCCAGGTTTGCAGTTAGATCTGCATCGGTTCGATAAAAATAATCTCCATCATGAAGTGTAAACACTCTATCATCAAATTCATAAACGCTATAATTATCTTTAGTTGTATATTGCCCTGAAATCCAGAAAGATAGTTTGGGAATACCTAGGACAGGCCCTCCGATACCAATATTCAGATCATCATAACCACGTATCAGATCGAAGTTTTCATTTTCCTGAGTTTTACCCATGGCAGCATTAATCAAAGCACCAACTTGACTTGTTTCATACTTGATATTATAGGTGATCTGTTTCCCACCTGAATTGGTATGATAGTTTGATACAGCAGACTGGGCATCACCATATTCAGCATTAAATCCACCTTCCATCCAGTCAAATTCTTTTACAGCAAACAGGTTTAGCCTAGTGCCAGATCCGATGGAACCAAAGATCGGATTCCGCAAATACATTCCATCCATCATATACGCAATCTGCCCCGATCGACCTCCTTTCACATGAATCTCCTCAATACCTCTCTCTTCATGACCAGGAACTGATTTTTCCCTACTTTCAACCTTTACTACACCGGATTGTAAAGTATAAAGTTCAGTTAAATCACGAATAGGTAAAGCTTGAATTGCTTCTTTACTTACAGTGACTTTTTTGGAGGTTTTTCCTTTCTCCACGAGAGGTCTCTCGCCTATCACTTCCACTTCCTCACCCTTTACGATTTCTTCCTCTAATTTAAAATTCAACCAGTTTGTTACGTCCATCACAACAGTGACGTCTTTATGGGTTGTTTTCTTATACCCAATCATTTGGACTACAACATCATATTCGCCCACAGGAATATTGAGGATTAAATAATTACCATCCATATCCGCAGCTGCTCCCATGCCTAGCTCTGGAATAATAACATTCGCACCAGGAAGAGCAACACCATTTACATCTGTAATTTTACCGCGGATAGTTCCATCCGTACCGGCAAACCCAAAAGAAATAACGAAGAAGAACACGATAAGATATTTTAGCTTCATCATTCTGTTAACTCCATTAGATCAAGGGTTTGTATTCCTTTTTGAGCACTTACACGAAGCGGCTCAAAATCAAAATCTGGGTGATTCCCTATATCACGTAGTTCAATGGCATTAACAGGTTGAGTTAACTTTCTGAAAACTCCCGCACTAGGTGTTACGTCAAGCGAAGTTAATTCAATTTTATTCAAGCCAACCCATGCCTCATTATTATCATCTGGAGGCCCATTTTGTGTCCAATCAGCATTATAAGGGTGTTCTGTCCAGCGAATATATATTTCACTTTTCACTAGGCCTTTTTTATATGCTAACCATGATTCTGTTCGTTGGCCAAATTCAACACCGCTTCCCAGCATTGTCATTGTCAAGATTTGGGTAACTTTAAAACAATCAGTAAATGTTGTGTCAGCCGGTGGACATTCATTTCCATCCGGTACTATAGAATTATTTGCAAGGCATTCAAAATCACCATTACCAGTGGAAGCAAATGTTTTAATAGCTGCAGGAACAGTCACACTGGATGATTCAACATCATAACTTTTCTCAATAAAATAAATTGCAATATCAGTGGTATCGTAATAGGCAGTGTCCACATGCTCACCATCCCTCAGAGAGCCTTGATGTGTATAATAAAGAACTTCGCTTTCAAGATTTTGCCCACTCCAAAATCCGTTATTGATTTCTTTGGGCTGAAAATAGAAACCAACTGGCAGAAAATAGGATGGATAAACAACCTGGTTTAAATGTTTCGGCTCGTGGAATATGTGGTAATTATATAAACGTTCTGATGCACTTCCACTAGTTTTAACCCATTCGGACTTCGTTATATAATAGTCATCTGGTGAAAGTGATCCCCCATTAATATGGCCAATTTTTTCACGTGTAAATAAGGTCACTAACGAATCAACATCATCCACATACTGCTGTTTAAGGTCATTAAATTCAATGGTCTCAATCAAATCAAAGTATTCTCGTCCCCAACGATCGATGATGTCATCTCCCAAATTAATTTCTAAGAGAACGGCAGGATTTTCAGAATCAGTATAATCAACAATTAGATTATTGGGCTTGTCACCTAAAACATAAAAATATTTTTCTAGTATTCCGTCTCCATCAGAATCCTTTGATATATATTCTTCATCCAAATCATAAATTTTATTTCCACGATCACAAAATCCTCCATCTGCATCTTCAGTAAATGTTCCGATACCTGCACATTCTGATTCATTATTCACCCGGGATTCAGCATCATCCCAAATCTCATTACAATTCCGATCCTGATAGGGTTCACTGTTATTAAATTCTCCATTTCCATTAATATCAAAATACGGTTCTTCCGAGTCCCAAATCCCATTGCCTCTATCTTCAAATTCAAAAGCGATTGAAATAACACCATCATTATTATAATCTTCGATCAAATTATCTCCTGCATCGTATTCACCATTGTTATTATTATCTTCATATTCATAAAGTGCTTCATACTCCCCGTCCCCATTGTAATCCACAAGGGGTGTCTCTCCCGCATCCCATTCTCCATTATCATTACAATCTGTATTGATCCTGAAAACAAGGGAATCAGCGCTTAGCTGTTGTTTATCAAATTCGAAATTTGAAATAAACCTTATCTGATCATCTGCTAGGAAAACATAGTTTGTATCAAACCATTCAGAAGAATCGACAAAAAGCAGCCCTTCATCTATAAAGGGCGTATCCACCACAGACCAATAAGCACTCACATCAAAGGTGTCTGAAAAATATAACATGGTATCTGCCTGGACCCAGTCAGAATTCACCAATTTATATCTTTGCAGAGATGGATCGGCCAAGAGATCCCATTCTAATTTTTCAAGGTTCTTGAATGAAGTGGAAGTCATCAAAACGGAGTCAGGAACAATGGAGTCCTGGACTGAAAGAGAATCAATATAATGCCTCTCGGTAAACTGTGATTCATCAGATGGTGTCATGGAAACTAGATGGTTCGGAAAGGTTCGGTATCCTAATTCCGGCGGAGTCTCTCCTGAAAGTTCGTAATAATCAAGGTAATGAGGGAACGCGGCCATAAGACTGGGATCATACCGGAAAAATTTGGCATCGATATCATTTTCAAAATTGTAGAAATAATCGGTGATGGAGCCCTGGCTACCTGGCAAGTCATCGTTCAATGTATTTCCAAAAGTATTACTATTATTCTCTTGGGTTGAATTATCTGGATTTTCGCAGGCCCAGTGGAATACACCTATAACAATCAGAAATAATGGAAATAATTTTTTCATTGATATAATCTTGAATTCAAAAGAATATTAAAGTTGTTAAGTTAAGTAAGAATGACAAATTAGTCGTTATTTTTTTACGAACCCTTTAAAAGAACTAATGATAAATACAAAATATTTAAAAAATATACTTACCTTTTTATTACTTTCCAATGGAATGGCAGACCTTGCCAGTCCAACACCATTCAAAGTTACCCAGCCCAATGGTATTGAAATTCATATTTATAATCGGGGGAACCATCTCCAAGGATGGCATGAATACCATGGATGGACTATAGTAAAAAATCCCCAGAATTGGTGGGTATATGCATTAGGCAATGATGGCTTCAGTCTCATTCCTTCGGATTTGAAAGTTGGTGTCGATCCTGTGCCCAGCCTGCTTTCTTCTACTATTCAAAAAGGCATTCGCCCTGATAAAAGAATTTTAGTGGATAATGCACCGATTCCAAATTTGCAAGCTACACGAACCGATACATTTCATGTTCCACTTATTCTGGTAGAATTTCCAGATGCAGCTGCAACCTACGATTCTACAGATTTTGAATTAGTTATGAATCAACCCGGCTACACCCATTTGAATTATAATAACACAGGTAGCTTTCGAGATTTTTACCAAGAAATTTCCTATGGTCAGTTTTTACCTATATCGGAAGTAACCAATTGGATCACAGCACCAAATACACATGATTATTATGGATATAATAATCCAAATGGATGGGCACACGTGCAACAATTAGTTCGGGCAATGGTAGATTCTTTGGAAGCTCAAGGATTTGATTGGTCTCTTTATGATAATGATAATGATGGCTATGTAGATGCATTGAATTTACTCCACCAAGGTGAAGGTGCAGAACAGGGAGATCATTCAAATATTTGGTCTCACAAATCAAGCCTTGGAAATTTATCTGTTAATTATGACGGTGTTACAATTAGCAGTTATACCATGAACCCAGAAATCCAAAGTGGAACCATTGTAGCAATTGGAGTACTAGCTCATGAATTTGGGCATGCCTTAGGATTGCCAGATTTATATGATACAGATTATTCATCCACAGGTGCTGGGAAATTATCCCTTATGGCAAGTGGATCCTGGGGAACAAGTGGGAATTCTCCGTGGTATCCTTCTACAATGATTGGATGGTGTAAAAATAAATTGGGTTGGGTAAATATTGTTGAAATAACGGATGACACAGAGTTTATTCCTTTACAGCAATCCTATTCAAATAATACTATCATTCGCGTTAATCATTCTCAAGTATCGGAAGAATATTGGCTCATTGAAAATCGTCAAAAAATTGGGTCTGATACACTCATGCCAACACCAGGTTTGGCTTTCTGGCATATCAATGATAATATCGCTCAAGGTTGGGGACCTAATACCAATGAACCTTATTATGGCGTTGGATTAGAACAAGCTGACGGTCAATTCGCTTTGGAAAATGGCGGTCCCAGTGATGGTGGCGACGTGTTTCCCGGCAATTCAGATAATCGTGAATTTAGTCATGCATCAACACCAAATACCACCAGCCTCTATGATGTAGCATCCATGTTGAGGGTTGATAATATATCTGATCCAGATGAATTCATGACTTTCGATGTAGAATATGGAGAAATCATTTTAGCAACAGCATTTATTTATAATGGCTCCGGATATGCCAATAATGAAGGAAATTTTTCTATCGGTTTGAGTAACGATATGGTAATTAGTGAGTTAGAATTTCAACTACATTTTTCGCCCAATGTACCGGAAATTATTGCTGTTGATCCCACTGAAAGAACGAGTTTTGATTCTGCAATGTTTACGAATAATACGGTTACGTTGGTAAATCCAATTATTGAAGCAGGTACAGGTGCTATACTAGATCTGACTTTATTTAACAATACCGGTATTGAAACAGATGTAATTGTATCCTTTGAATACTGCCTAGGTTTTAATTATGAAAATGTGGAGGTTGGTATAACAGCATCTGACCAAGCAACCTATCATATTAACCCTCTGGATCAATATTTCAATATTCAGGATGGAACGGGGACAGCAGGAGGCAGTGGGTCTTATGTTGTTTCATTGTACAGTACAGTGCCAATCCCCATGGCGGTATTTCAATTATTACACTCTCCCGATTTGCTTAGCCCCAGCGATGAACCCTTTGAAGATTTAAACGATAATGAAACGTATGATGTGGGTGAGCCTTTTACAGATTGGAACCAGAATAGTGAATGGACACCTATGATAGAATCTATTGATCTAATAGAATCATGGGAATTTGATGTTACACTTACAGGTTCAGATATTATCGTCGGATTATCTAATTGGCAGGCGCCTTTAGAAACAGGCTCCCATAATTTATTCCGTGTAAATTGTGCTGTGAGCCCTGACGCACTATTAAACGAAGAAATAACCATTACAACCAATGTGATGATATTGATAGATGCCTGGGGACATGAAGGTGTGCCATTTGTGAATGGAACGGGCACAGTAACAATTGATAACGTTTTATCTGTAAATGAGCCCAGCCAATTTCCAACTGAGTTCTCACTAAATCAAATTTATCCGAACCCATTTAACCCCGTAACAACTATTCAATATGATATTGCAACCAAGGATGAAACATCCTTGAGAATATTTGATTTAACAGGTCGATTGGTTGCAACATTAATCGATGAAAATTTAGAACCGGGTTATCATAAGACCAAATGGCAACCTACCAATATACCATCTGGACTTTATTTTATAGAATTAAGGTCAGGAACTGAAAGGAATATCCAAAAAATCACATTATTGAAATAAGTTAAGTATACTATTTAGATCTTTGAAAGACTTATTGAATTAAGCCGATTTCCGTTTTCGACTAGGCTTATATAGGGGCTCCTTCCCTTTCAAAATCGTATCCCTAGTAATAATCACCCGTTCTATGCCTTCCATTTCAGGAATATGGTACATAATATCCAATAAGTGTGCTTCCATGACAGACCGAAGAGCTCTCGCACCTGCCTTTAACTCCATGGCAAGTTGAACAATAGACTTTAGTGCTGATTCACGAAATTCCAATTCAATCCCTTCAAGCATAAAAAGTTTTTTATATTGCTTCACCAAGGAATTTTTTGGAGCAAGTAGCACTTGCATCATATCATTTTCATCTAATGTATCCAATGTGCTCACCACCGGTAGCCTGCCCACTAATTCGGGAATCATACCATAGGCGATTAAATCTTCCTGCCTTACATCGGAAAAAATTGCATTAGGATCTTTTTGCTGTATAATTTTCTTTGTACCGAAGCCTAATTCGCCTTTACCTACCCGTCGGGAAATGATCTCTTCCAATCCTGAAAATGAACCACCGCAAATAAATAAAATATTGGTTGTATCGATAGAAATTAAACTTTGTTCAGGATGCTTTCGTCCTCCTTTGGGCGGTACATTGGCAATGGTGCCCTCCAAAATTTTCAAAAGAGCTTGCTGAACTCCTTCTCCACTAACATCACGGGTGATGGATGTACTGGCGCTTTTTCGTCCAACTTTATCAATTTCATCAATATAGATGATTCCTTTTTCAGCAGCCGCAATATTATAATTAGAAACCTGAAGTAGCCTAACCAATATATTTTCCACATCTTCCCCAACATACCCTGCTTCCGTTAATGTTGTTGCATCAGCAATAGCAAAAGGAACGGAAAGAAATCGAGCCAATGTTTGAGCGATCAATGTTTTTCCTGTCCCAGTAGACCCAATCAGTAAAATATTACTTTTGTCTAATTCTACATCCGAATGGTATGCCTGGTGAATGATTCGTTTATAATGATTGTATACTGCAACAGCGATGGCTTTTTTAGCACCATCTTGCCCAATGATATGAATATCCAGATTGGACTTGATCCTTGAAGGTTTTTGTAGAGTAACCTTAAACCCGCTTTGAGGTTGATTAATTTCCGGCTCCAGATTGATCTCCGGACTTTTCCCCTTCTTAATCCTGCTCATTTCCTCTTTGACAAAATAGAATCTATCAGGCCGTATGATTTTGCTTGTTTAGATGTTAAATAATTGTCACGGTCTGTATCCGTTTCGATCTTTTTTAAACTTTGTCCTGTGTTTTTTGCCAAAATTGAATTCAACTGTTTTTTCATCCGAAGAATTTCTTCCGCCTGAATTTTGATATCAGTTGCCTGTCCTTCCGCTCCGCCCATTGGTTGATGAATCATGATACGTGAATTGGGTAGTGCAGACCGTTTTCCTTTGGTTCCGCCTGCCAATAAAAATGCGCCCATACTAGCAGCTTGCCCCAAACAGATGGTGGATATATCAGGTTTGATATATTGCATGGTATCATATATTCCCAAGCCGGCTGTTATAATACCGCCAGGTGAATTGATATAAAGAAAAATATCTTTTTCAGAATCTTCTGCTTCCAAAAATAACAACTGGGCAATAATCAAGGATGCAAGGGAATCATCAATAGGTGTGCCGAGAAAAACTATCCGTTCTTTCAGGAGCCGTGAATAAATATCAAAGGCTCGCTCCGATCGCCCAGTTTGTTCAACAACGATGGGTACCAGCTGATTTAATGTCTTTTGATCAATGTTCATGGTCTTGTCCCCGAAGGTCTTTTGTGTGTACTTCTACCTCTTTAACTTTAGCAAATTGTTCAAGATATTCCAAGATTTTCTTTTCAATCAGATCATCTTGTATTCGCTGACGGTTACTAGGTTTCTTGTAAAATTTTCTAATTTGTTTTTCAGATTGTGGTGATTTTTCAATCAATATTTCAATTTCGCCATCCACTTCTTCAGGTGATGCATTGATTTTCTCTTTCTCAATCAATTTATTTCTAAGAGAAAACCATTTCAAATTACGTTCTGCAGTTGGTTTATAATGTTCCCTTATTTTTTCATCGTCTATAGGCTCCCCATTATTTTGTTTTTTTACATCCTCCACTAGATTGTTTAGATAATTATTCATCATAGATGGTGCAAAAGATGGATTGGCTAGCTCAATAAGAGCATCGGAAAGATCTCGTTCAAATGCGGTCTGAGAACGTTCCGCAAAATTAGCTATAATTTTCTTTTCAACATCAGCGGTCAATTCGTCAACGGATGTTAATTCAGGGTTCACTAGCTTCAGAAAATCAGTATTAACTTCTGGTAAAATCTCCCGTTCAATATTTGTCACAGTGAGTTCATATTCCGCATCACCATCTTCCTTGTTAACGGGTAACATGATACGAGTGGTATCATCTGCTTTCAGGCCAATCAATTTATCCTTTTGATTCTCTGTAAAGGATCCTTTTCCAACCCGTAGGTATTGCTTCTCATATTTTTTACCGATAATGGGTAAACCTGATTCATCTAATTTTTGGAGTGTGCAAATGAGATAATCCCCCTCCTTGGCACCATCTTCCACAGTAACGATGGTTGCATGTGCCTTCTTTAATTGAGTAATGGCATCTTCAATATCGTGTTCATCATGAATATATTTTGAACGTTGAACTTTTAAAGATTTCCATTTCATATTAGGCAGGGTAACCTCCGGTTCAACTTCAAATTTTGCCATGAATGAAAAATGCTCATTCATATGAAAATGGACATCGCTGATCTCTGCCTGGTTTACCGGAATAATTTCTTCTTTTTGGACTGCAAGAAGATAAAATTTCTGAATATTGCCTTCCATAAATTCTGCTTCAATGTTGGATTGGAACTGCTGTATCAAGCGATCTCTTGGGATTTTGCCCGGACGGAACCCTGGCATTTTGATCTTTCGACTAAATTTTTTAATTGTTGAATTGAAGTCCGACTCCAATTCGCTCCAAGGAACATCTATGGAGACTTCCCGGGTGTAATCATTAATTATTTTAACGTCAACTTTCACGTTTTCTCCTAAAAATAGCGGGCGAATTTATAGGAATATTTGGAAGAGGATAAGTATTAAGATCAAAAATTAGGAATTGGTGTCAAGGATCAAGAGTTTTAATCATAATCAGTTAGAACGGTGGAATCTCCAATCCTCCGCGATACATTAAATACAATCCCAACATCTGGATTACATGGAAAAGATCATTATGATTGAAATTCTCATGAAGTGATATTCTCATGACTTGCACCCAAGATGCAGCAAGGCTCACCAACAATCCAATTGAAATAAATAGAGCACCTGTCATTCCATAATAGAAAAATGCTACTAGAAATCCAATCAGGGAAATTCCTATCAAGGGTAAATAAAATATGACTACTGACTGAAAATTATCCTGAGTACGAATATGATTGTAAAAACTTATAAGGAGAACTCCAGCGGTAATGTATAAAGCATCCTCTCCCTTCCCGGTCACAAAGACTAAAGCAGTAGACATGGCTAATAATAATCCAGTTGCAGCAACAAATATTAATGTTGCCCGCCAAATAATCGTCCGGGGAATCTGGGATAGTTTTGGGCCAAATCCGTGGGTAGTTCCACCTAAAAGTGCACCAATGGCTATGGTGATAAAAGATGTTCCCCAAAGTTGATGAAATTGGGAACCTTGGATAGAAAGAGTAAACCATCCAAAGGTAATACCCAAAATAAAAATAATGTAATCGGTTATGGCCGTAGTGGGCTCATAAAGTAATGGATGTTTTTCTGACATATATATCTAGGTTCTAGTGCTGGATATTCTATCAAAGATCCTTTTGATATACTAAGGACAGATATAGAACCAAGTAATTAATCATGGATAAATAATCATATTCACCAAAACAATCACATCCATTACATTCAAATTCCCATCACTATTTATATCTGAAACTGTTTGTGGACAACTGCCAGGAAAATAGCTGGAATTAACATAATCAGCCAAAAGCAGAATATCAAAAACATCAATATTGCCCGAATTGTTCATATCACCTAAAACCCATTCCATACATGCATTTGGAGGCAAGGCCCAAAATTCATGCCAACCAGACAGAGGACTATTTTCAATTCGACCCGTTGAATCTGCAGACTGAATGAAATACTGAATCATACCTTCTTCCTGTGTTGGAATCCACCCTGACCAAGTGTTAGACTCTTCTGGAACAATGGATAAATAAAGGTAGTCTGAATTCCATTCATTCATGCCAGAAATTTTCCAAAAAACTTTGATGGAATCTTCGATTAATCCTGCTTCGCTCAAATCATCAATAATGACTTCAACGGGGTATCCATTATCAATTGCTTCGGTACTATCGTTAATGGGATTGTGAAAAACCTGTAGCATCTCAAGGTCTGGAATCCCTTTTACCCTGCAATGTAAAGCATCCGTGGATTCCCATGTTCCTGTAAAGGGTATAATTTCAAATCCCGGCATGGCTTCTTCGTAAGATACAATTGCTTCATCATCCCAACTGCTTCCGGTGACAGGAACCAAAACTTTTTCATTCAATATCAATGAATTTGTATAAGGCTGATCATTGGGAGTCCAGACGCGGTAAACCTCCCAGGGTTCCCCCCATTCATTCGTAGAATTTCCGAAATAAGTGGCGGTCGCTTCAATTTCACCATACTGAGCATGATTCGCAGGCACTTCCCGGATGAGGACCTTCGTTGGGCTCAAATATTTTCCCCAGCAATCAATATGATCAATGTAAGTGTTATTAGGATCATCTAATACATGATAGGTCTCAATTCCATAGTAGTCTTCCATAAGTTGATTCACTTGTAATTCTGTCATAGAATTTTCAATATAAACAAGATCGGAAGATGCGGAGATACCCATACCATCTGTCATATAATTCCCGCCGGCATGTACAATATCTGAAGCAAAATAAGGCACATCTAAGTAGGTCGCCATTTTTGACGGTGCCTGATTGTCATTGGGTCTTGGCCGGTTATACGTAAAATCAACAATAGACATATTTCGATCCCCGTCCACCACCCACCAGGGACCATAATCCCGAGTCCAGTAACTATCAGTAGATCCAATCACATATTGTATGTTGTCCATATTCACGCCACCATTTGTCATAGAAGAATTAGCAGAATTCTGCTGGCTGGATGAAACCAGACAATAGACGATTACATCTTCGCTCATTTCAGCAATCAAGGCCGTGGAAATCCCAAAAGGATAGCGAATCAACACACCCTGCATCCGTTCGTATTCGGCCACGTTGCGGATTGGTGTCATCGGGGGATCTGTTTCACGGCCCATATTGTAAATTTCATGAATTCTTGTTTTTTCTTCTTCGGTTAAACCGATAGGCAGTTCATCCTCAAATCGATCCGTTGCGAAAAGAGAAAGGAAAAGAAATAGGACTGAGATTAATTTTTTCATCGATTAATTAACGATATAAAATAATGAATTACTTATTTTACGCATACGCAAACTTTTCTCTATTCAACGATAAGAAGAGCTAATGGGTAAAACAATGTTAAAATTCTAAAATTAGTCCGCCAACTGGGAATGTTTTATACTGCCAGCTCATTTCTTTTGTTCCGTCATCTTTATAGATATACTCCCAGGGATTTGATCTGTTTAATATATTGCCAATATTCCAAAATGAGACCAGATTCATTTTTTTGAAATGGAACCTTTGCTGAAGCATAAGATCAATCCTGCTATAATGACCGTGTCTATCTGTATTCCATGGCATATCAGCATCTGAATACCAATCTCTAGTATTATGGTCATATTGTTCAGGTGTGTAGGGCCGACCACCCATGTAACGATACTTTATACTTATTTCATATTCATCACTCGGCATGAAAGGCAGCCAGGAAAATGCCTTTGCAAACCATGAATTTTTATAACTGTTGTACCAGTCAAAATCAGTATAACGTATTTTATATCCGCCAACCAAATTTATTACATCTCCATAATCAAAGTCCCAGGGATAATATTCTGTTGTTCGCGGATCCACTCCTTCTGAAATTGAATGTGACCATGAAAATGAGCCATACCAATTATTGGAATATTTTTTCTGAAGGTATATTTCCAACCCTCTTGAACGACCTTCTCCACCATTGACCCTGTTATACCAATTCAGGCTATCCCTTCCATCTGAACCAGTTAACATTTCAAATGTCACCATATCTGCGTAATCCTTTATATAATATTCCATGGTGAGCCGAGTATCGGAAGAAAGAAAGTATTCGAAACCGCCCACCATTTGATCCGTGAAATAATTTGTCAATTCAGATGGGGTTCCTCGCGTTGAATTTAATTGGTTGTTAAACGGTGCTTGAAAATATCGGCCTGCAGAAAGGTTAAATTTCCAAATCGGTGAAAGATGATATTTAAATCCTAATCTTGGCGAAAAATCAGATTCATTCGTGAAAGTCATAAAATCAAAACGGCCGCCAATGGATATTTCCACCTTTTGAAGTGGATTTAAGTTAAAGTGAAAAAATCCGCCAACTTTGTTATACTCCAATAAAGCATTCGTTTTTATTGTATCTACCGTACCAATTGAATCAAAGATTGAAAATATATATTGCTCCTCGAAATAGGTTGAATAGAAGTTTTCTTCTGTTATTAATTCAGGAATCTCAGATTCATTTAACGAATATCCGTATATATAAGTAGGATTTGCCTTGTACCAATTATCAAAATCCAATTCCACAAGTTTTGCGGATAGGCCAGTACTAAATTCCACATTATCGAATAATTTATAAATGACCTCGCTGCGAAAAGAATAATCGCTTTCCAAATCATTATTCCGGTAATAATAATTACGGATTAGGTTTTCATTCAATTCATATACATTTGTGTTCAGATGTACTAAAGATCTTCCAATTGAACTTTGAAAATACCCTTTCTTTGAAAACAGGTTTTTGTATGTCACACCTAATGTTGTTTGCCATGAAAAATAATCCACATTTTCTGCACCTCGAAGCTGCGGATTGTCTTCTCCTTCAATATTAATTTCATCAATACCGCCAATAAAATTGATATAGATTTTTTGAGTGGGAGACAAATGGTATGCAATTTTGCCTTGACTGGACCAATACTCTGGAATCGCCTGCATGCCTGTGGAAGATATTACAAAATCGAGGAAAGACCGTTTCAATGAATAAAGGTAGGTAGACTTTGGCGATAAAGGTCCTTCAAAAGTAAATCCAAATCCAGCCATATTTAAATCCATTTGTTGGTGGTGAGAATTACTATTACCTTCCCTGAGTGTCACATCCATTACAGATGAAAGTTTTTCGCCGTATCGTGCTGGAAAAGCTCCTGCATAGAAATCAATCCGTTCGATGAATTCTGTATCAACCATGGTTATTGGCCCGCCACCCTTTCCCTGCTCCGGATAATGATTTGGATAGGGAATTTCTAAAAAATCCATAACAAATAAATTTTCTCCATGGGAACCGCCGCGAACAATAATTTCATTACTCTGGTCTGATCCGGACACTACAGAAGGTAGAGCCTGCATCATGGCCATTATATCATAAGTGCCAACCGGGTCTGAACGAATTTCTTCAATATCTACCGTTCTACTACTTGTAACCGCATCCTTTATTTTTTCAAAATATGTTGCTGTTACTTCAACACCATCTCCTTCAAGTATACTTTGATTCAGACTAAAATTAATTGTTGTAGTTCGTTTTGGTACAACATGAACATTAGATCGATTCACAGATTTATAGCCAATCATTGATACATAAATAGTATAACTCCCAACAAGTACATCATCTAAAATGAAATTTCCAAATTGATCGGTCGCTGCTCCCATGCTAGTACCTTTCACCATTACATTAACACCTATCAAAGGTTGATGAGTAGATGCATCGCGGATGTGTCCGGATAGAGATCCAGTTGACCCGACTAATAATTCAATCAATAATAATAGTGTAAGATATATTTTCATAAATTCAAAATAAGATGTTAGATGGAATTAATTAATCAAAAAACATAGTTTCAGTCTGTCACAAAAAAAGCCCCATCACGATTATCGTGATAGGGCCATAGTGGCGATTTGTTTAAATAAACTTACTGTTTAAGCCTGTAAGTACAGCCTTCCATAGTTTTAAGGAATTTTTCAACCTGGTTTTCAGTATGAAATAATTCATCCATAGGCACAAAAACATCACTTGGATATTCAACTGGATTATAATCTCGTAAGAAGTTTGATTCCAATTTTAGAACAATATCGCGGATAACCATAGGTGGAATCTCTTTATGTCGCATAAAGTTAATTTGCAGGTTCAATTGCCCCGTGGAAGTCATATGGAATAGTGGCAATGGGCCTTCATCTGAATTACATCTAAAAGTGAGTGTTCCATGATCTCCGCCTCGTCCCCAGGAAATGTCATCTGCGTGCTTTTCTGTAAAATCGATAATGGAGACACCAACCTTGGCAACTTCTCGGCTGCAATTATCCCGAAGATGCTCAATGAATTGATTTTTATTCCAATTTGACATGTACGAATCCCCCGTAAATATGTCGTTTTATAGTAATTAGGCGAGATTGAATTTACAATGAATACCACCATTTATAAAAGATTCCTGTTTACTTTTTATTTCCTAACCAGACCAAATAATATTTATTTTGAGTCTCCGACTGTTCTTTTTTGATTTGTAAACGATGCTTATATTTTCTTTCTTTTAATTCTAAAACATAGGGAAGCTCAATTATTTTATCATCTCGTTTTACAGTGATTTTGACATCTGTTCCTTCTTGCATTGGAAACCCATTATTATCATAAAATTTTTCACGAATTTTATCTGTATCTATCTTGTCGCCTACTTTGAAACCAACCGGATCCTTTTTACCCACTTTTTTCACTTTTTTATACTTTCCAAATGAAATACGATGTTCTTTTGAACCATAATCCTTGAGAATTCGCTTGGGGACTTGGTGTTTTCCTTTTTTAGAATATTCAACACCAATTTGCGATAGCCCTCCTTCAATGTCCAACGGAATGGTTCCTTCGACATAGTCTGCAAACCACTGACGAAGTTCAGGGTGAACTAACGAAGTAAACTCATCGAAAAATGTTTCTTCATCAAATGATTGGTTTGGTCCGTATTTTGAAGCCAACTCCAACACAATATCTTTCAATGTTTTTTTACCATTTGTAAGACGAATAATTTCAATATCCAACAAGAGCCCTATTATTGCACCACGTTGGTAGACTTGATAATAATGACGACCATATTTTTTCTCAAAAATATTTTCACTCATTTCAGTAAATGACATTTTCTTTTCTGGAAACCTTCCTGCACTTCGAATCTTACCACCCATTTTATCAGAGAAGAATTCCAATGGTGAAATCAATCCTGATTGGATCATAATCAAATTGGCAAAATATTCAGTGATGCCTTCGTATAACCAAAGGTGTTTAGACATTTTTGGATTTACATAATCAAATTCTCCAATGTATTCGCTATGAAGGTTCAACGGTGTAAAAATGTGCATGAATTCATGTAGTGCCACACGCTTGATCATAGACGTATAAGACGTATCACCAAAATCTGTCAGAGTATAAAAAGATGAGTTTCCATGCTCTAATGCTCCCATACCAAATAACATATAATTTTTTAATACTGCCTTAGCTTTTGTTATGAAACCTACTTCTTTCGATTGCAGCGTATCCATAAAATCCTTTCCATCTCTGATATACATAATGAAATGGTATTCATCCACAGGGAGTGAATCGGTAAAAGTTGCTACTGCTTCCATGGAAGGCTGGATTACCTTTTTAATCATATCTGCGTAACCACCATTCTTCCCATTGAAATAAGATTCAATAAATACTTTTGTGTTGGCTACCATGAATGTTGTTGTATCAGGTTCAGACACCATGATAGGACAATCGATCAGCTGATGATAATCACGGGCTTTGAATGTAACACTTTCATCAAATTCATGCACGATGGGTAATGCGGAATAAGACTTCATACCATCGGGTTGATTTACAGTTACTCTAAAGGGCACCTGCTCCAAACCATCAAAAAACCCAAACCACCCAGATGCATTAATCACAAAGTTCTCATCTTTCTCAATATTGGTTCCACCCATAGGCCAAATTCGCTTCATTGCTTTTGGGTGATCCCAAGTATCATCGACCCAGTAATGAATCATGGTTAGATCCCGTGCACCAGTAATCTGAAAAATATTTTTTCCGATTTTTTCAACAGATAAAAGATTTCCATCGTGATCCTTTGGCTCAATGGAATCAATCATTTCGCCATAGTCCAATTCTTTATAAGTGCCCGGAATTGTTTTTGGGAAATGGAATATAACCGTATCCTGATTCAATCCTGGACAATGGAGGTGAACATAGGCCTTGTCATTCTTGATCCGGGTCAGATCAACCGAATATAAGTATTTATCTAATGAGTATTGCTCTGCTGGTGTATAATTAAGTTCTGGGATAGATGATGAACAGCCAGATAAAATAATTATTGAAACCGCTATTAGTGGAATAAACCATTTGGATTGATTCATTTATTCACTTGCACTAATGTGTCTAATTGTAAAAATTAAAATATAAAATTTTCATTATCTTATCTTAAATAATATGGAATTAAAATTAATTTAAATATTATTGTGATTTTTTTCCGTCTTCAATGATTACCCGTACCAGGTTATCATCCGAATCACGATCCACAAATTTGTGCATGGGGTCAATCCCTGCCTTGATGGGCTTTTGATCCACTTGAACAGTAAAGGTTGTCAACGAATCTGCAATTAACACTTTTTCCAAATAGATCGGGATTTCTTCCATATCTCCATTAACCAGCGTTTCACCTAGAACACCGATCTCCAACCAATCATTGAGTTCTGCATTGGTCTGGTTCCCTAAACTGTCGGAGTAGACTTTTTTCGCTTCCACTTCCATGGTAACCGTAAATGTTCCATCTCCATTTTCAACTGCTGAAGCTTCTTTCGCTTTGTTCTCGTAAAGGGTAATCTTTTCAAACGTATCGGTGATGAGGTACTGCAAGTCATCCGGTGTGTCTTCCCGGATTGTTTTTACAAATTCACCAATGTTGGTGTAAGGATTTGATTGATAGCGAAACTTGTCAATGAATCTTCCCAAAACACTATTGAACACATCCTTGCCAATGAAATCAGATAGAGTGTACATCATAAGCCCTGCTTTGTTATAATGGATGTAGGGATGATTTTCTGTCTGAACGATAGTGGGCTCAAATTTCTGTTCTGAATATCTCCCAATAAGATACTTATCCAGTTCATATTTCAGAAATTTTCGGAGTTGTTTCTCTCCTTTTTCTTTTTCCAAAAGGGATACGGCAGAATACTCCGCCAATCCTTCACTCAAGAACCCTGATCCTTGAACATTCCCACCAGAAACCTGGTGTGGCCACCACTGGTGTCCCATTTCATGTGCCGTAATCCAAAATGGCATATCTAAATCTTCAGGATCATCAGGGTTCACATCCAAAACAAACCCTATGTTTTCTGAATAGGGAATGGTATTTGGAAAGGAAGCGGCATAACTGCCGTAGGGAAATTCCAAAATCCTGCATTGCCGGTACGGGTAGGGACCGTACAGCTCATTATAATACTCTATAGATTTTTTCATACCTTCCATAAGTTTATCCACGTTGTACGTATGAGTTGAATGATGGTACACTTCCAAATTAATCCCATTCCATTCTT
>CAZCHA010000014.1:0-23556 GCA_964498175.1 uncultured bacterium | reverse complement strand
CAATAGAAAGATTTTCTGGAACAACAAATGATCCAACTGTCGAACCAGGATGGGATACTAAAATTCTTTTACCATCTACAATTAATTCTGCAGCTGGGAGCACTGAAAACAAGGTTTGTTTCTTTTCAACCAAAATGCTATGGTCCTGAAAACGATCTTTAGGATGATAGTTTAAAAACTTCCGCAAATGAAATAGTGTTCCATTGTTACCAGATGAAACAAATTGATCCCAGTGGGATTCGTTTTGATTAATATATTGATGCAGTTTAAACATTGAACCAGTTTAATGGATAACTTTGCGGGTTGTTCCGTGCGAATAAAATTGAGTTATATCTATTGAATGATGTTTGCCGTCAATTCTAATTTGGTTACCTAATTTACAGGAGTTATTGTTGAATTCTGCTATTGAAAAAATACATGCTAGAGAAATACTGGATTCTAGGGGAAATCCTACTGTTGAAGTTGATATTATTTTAAAAAATGGAACAATGGGCCGGGCAGCAGTACCATCTGGGGCCTCCACAGGCGACCATGAAGCCATAGAACTCCGAGATAAAGATAACACGCGGTTTTTAGGAAAAGGCGTTCGATCTGCCGTTAATCATATTAACACAACTATCGCCGATGCGCTCAAAGGGATGGATGTGACGAAACAGGTTGAGATCGACCAACAAATGATCAATCTGGACGATACGCTTAATAAATCGAATTTGGGGGCAAATGCACTTTTGGGTGTCTCTATGGCGGCGGCTCATACGGGAGCAAAAACAACGGGAAAACCACTTTTCCAATATTTAGGCGGTGATACCGCCAAGGTTCTTCCAGTACCCATGATGAATATTATCAACGGGGGTAGCCATGCAGACAACACAGTGGATATTCAGGAGTTCATGGTTTTTCCGTTTGGCGCTACTACATTTTCTGAAGCACTAAGAATGGGAACGGAAATATTTCATCATTTGAAATCTGTTTTAAAATCAAAAGGCATGAACACTGCTGTAGGCGATGAGGGTGGGTTTGCGCCCAATCTTTCATCCAATGAGGAAGCGGTAGAGGTGATCTTAGAAGCCATTGAAAAAGCGGGATATAAAGCGGGAAGGGATATTTACCTCGCATTAGATGTTGCCGCTAGTGAAATTTATGATAATGGAAAATATAACCTGATTTCGGAAAAACGTTCTCTGTCTTCCGATGAAATGGTGGATTACCTTAGCTCTCTTATAAATAAATATCCCATTGTTTCTATAGAAGACGGGTTGCATGAAGATGATTGGGATGGATGGAGCCATATGACTGCCGAATTAGGCTCCAGAATCCAAATAGTGGGTGATGACTTAACAGTAACAAATATTACAAGGTTGCAGCGAGCCATTGAAGAAAACAGTATGAATTCAATTCTCATTAAATTGAACCAGATTGGCACAGTGACGGAAACTATTCAAGCAGTGGAATTGGCTAGAAATGCCGGTTTTGGTGCGGTGATCTCTCATCGTTCCGGCGAAACAGAAGATACCACTATTGCGGATCTATCTGTAGCTATGGGCATGGGACAAATCAAAACCGGGTCTGCTTCCCGGACAGACCGAATCTGTAAATACAATCAGTTATTAAGAATTGAAGAACAATTGGGCCCTGATGCAAAATTGGCAAATATTGGAGTTCTTGGTAAATCAAAATGACCGAATATGAAAAAATAGCTCGCCGTTCCCGTCCCCGGGCTGCGCGTCAGAAAATGGCCGAAACACAGCGTCAATTTGTTCGAGGTGTTTTATTTCTGATTGGTTTTACACTTTTGATCATTTTCATTTTTGGCGATCATGGGCTCTTCCAACTTTATAAACTCAAACGAGAAAGAAAACAGGTCCAAATACATATTACCCAACTTCGGGAGAACAGGGAAAAATTAATTGCTGAAAAAAACCGGCTTGAAAATGATTTAGATTATATAGAAAAGTTGGCTCGGGAACGTTTCAAGATGGCCAAAACCGGGGAAAAGGTTTTTAAGGTCATCCCTAAAAAAGAATCAAAAACTCCAAATAAAAACTAAATATTTATTTCTATTTCAGATTGTACCTTTTGTTTCAAAAAGGCATCTAGATAAATTTCAACCCGGCGATTAATTGCACGTGCTTTATTCTTTTTAGCAAAATTTGAAATTGAATTCACATCTATAATCGGACGAAATTCCCCATACCCCATTGCAGAAAAATATTTCTCCGGCATGGCTGTATATTTATTTATAAGCCTAACGAGATTAAGTGATCTAGCAGCAGATAATTCCCAATTACTTGGATAATCAGCATTGGGTGGTAATTTTTCATCATCTGTATGTCCCTCACAACGCACCTCTACATTTAGTTGGGACCCCCTTTCATCAATCATAGCTAGTAAACTGGTATGTTTTTCATCTTCAAAAATATTAATCACCCCAGATGCCCTAATAATCTTTCCTATTTGATGAATCACAGGATAATATTTTGGATCCATTTCAGATGATGCAGACTTAAATAAATTACCACGAATTGTAATTTTGATTCCTTTTGTAACTCTATCAACAGATATATCAGAAGAGCTCAAATCTTGTTTCATTTCCTTATAAGTTTCATCTAACAATTTATTGATAACGGAATCAATATGTTTTTCAGCATCATTTAGGATAACTAGCAACAATACAAAAAAAGTCAGGAGCAGAGTGACCATGTCTGCGAACGTGAGCGCCCAGGCGGTTGCCTTGGCTTTGCGTTCATCCATGGTGAGGGGATGACGAAATTGGGACATCTAACTATTGATCATCGTTACTTTCTTCTTTTTTATCTTCCATCTTTTCTTTGAGAGCTGATAAGGAAGATTGCATTTTACTATCTTTGATAATTTCCTTGGGCTGTGAGCGCACAAAAGATGGCACAAAGGTCATAAGTTTTTCCTTGATCAAAATAGGATGTTCCCGGGCATGAATGCTAATGATACCCTCAACAACAATACTTTTTAACATCATTTCATTTTCAGAACGGCGTTTCAATTTTCCACCAATTGGCAAAAAGATCATATTCGCAAAAAAAACACCATAGAATGTTGTTATGAGCGCAAGTCCCATTCCAGAGAGAAGTTCTGCAAATCGATCTGCAATATCATATGATGCCATGTCTGAATTGACATCTCCACCAGCAAAATTATTCATCATAATGATAAGACCTAGCACGGTGCCCAGCATGCCAAATGCTGGTGCATAAGAGCCCATGTATAAAAATAATTCCTGCCCTGCAATATGCCGACTGGAAATATTATTCATTTCAAGATTTAGAAAAGTTCGAAGCCGGGATGATTCTCGCTCATTGATTGCCAATTCAATGCCATTTTTAAAAAAGCCTTCCCGCATATTAGGTAGATCTGCTTCAAGAGATAATAACCCATCCTTCCGTGCTTTTTGCGCTTTTTCTACGATCTCGTTAATGATGCCTACATAATCGTAGTCTTCTCCTTTAAAAACATTTTTCAAGATATTAAATAAATTCTTAACCGCTTTTAGAGGGAGATTCACCATGGTTGCAGCAAGTGTGCCCCCCACTACAATAAGAATGGAATTAAAACTAAAAAACCAAAATAGTTTACCGCCGCTTTGTAAAATGCCAATGACAATAATAGTAATACCTGCGAATAAACCAATCAAGGTCCCAAGATCTGTTTTCCCTTTATTATTATCCATGTTTTGTCAATTTAAGATTAATTGTTTCTCAGTTAAATTAAGACTTTACCCATAAAGTGAATCAATCTTTTTTCTTAGTTCGAGAAAGGGATTGGCTCCCTTTATACAATTTATCATGCTCTTCCGCGGTTAGACTATCAAATCCTTCGCGATTGATCTTGTCTAAGATGCGGTCGATTTCCCGTTCAATTGCTTGGTGTTGAGAGAGCTTCTTTTCTTCATGTTTAATTTTGTATTCCAAGGTTTTTTTGCGAATGCCAAACCAAAGATCGTTAATCCTTACTGGGCGCTTCAGCATTAAATATCCAATCATCATGCCCGAGAGATGGGTAAGATGGCTAATCTGGGATACATTATCAAAAGATGACATAAATGCTATAACACCTATTCCGACTACAAACCAAAGTGATTTGATTGGAATAATGCCGTAAAGATAAACAGTGCGATTTGGATAGGTCAGCCCATAGGCTAGAAGGACGCCATATACCGCTCCGCTTGCACCCACAATAGGAGTCATAGAGTTGAGTCCAAAAATCATGGTCACAAGTCCGGCACCAACACCAGTGACAAAATAAAATTTCAGGAAATGTTCTTTGCCCCAAAGTCGTTCCAATTCACCACCAAACATCCATAGGACAAACATATTTATCAGTACATGCCAAATGCCTCCGTGAAAAAATAAATATGTGAAAGGTTGCCAAAGCATAAATTCTGACCAAACTAGTTTTGGTACAAGACCAAATAGCGGAAAGAACATACCCTCTGACTTAGCAATGGTTTGAAGTAAAAAGATTCCAAAATTAACAGAAACCAAAATTTTAATGGCATCGGTGAAAAGAGCAGGTTTATAAGAAAACTGGCCGGGGTCTGATTGAAATTGAAATCTCATGAACTTTCAAATATACATAATTCATTTTTTCGAAAATAGTTCCAGAAATTTAATAACGGAGACACCACACTCATTGGAGCATCGGATAATAAAGATGCCTTGAATTTAACAGGGTCGGACCTATATAGATCTTCCAATGCTTTAGGGTTGTTTTCCTTATCCAGAATATATTTTTTAGTTATATCGGCCATAGCTTCAAATGATTGAAATATTTAAATATTATCATGGTTTTAATCTACCCATTATTTGCATATACAAACCCACGAATGATGGGAGTAATAATTACCTTAATCCTTTATCAAAGAAGTTAAATTTTCCTTTAGAACTGCCGATGCGGTTAACAGGCCAGAAAAAAGCGCACTGGAAACACCAACTGTTGTGATATCCTGGCCAGTATAAAAAAGATTCTTTATATCAGATTTTGGTCTCAGCCAGCGCTGCCGAAAACGATCCGGCGTGTGACTAATACCGTACATTTCACCTTTCTGGTAATTGGCCAGGTCTCGGACAGTCAAAGGTGTTGAAAGTTCTTTATAAGCCAGGGCATGGCGAATACCGGGAACCTGTTCAAATACAATATCAAGAATTCGATCTGATAGTTTCTCTTTGGCATCTTCGTATTCTCGCCCACGATTTTTCCATGAAAGGTCCTGCCATTTGGTATACCAGCCCCAGGTACTCAAAGTAATAGCTTCCATGGTTGCATAGCCAGCGTGATTTTTGTCCCAGGCCTGATCCTTTGCAGATGGAAAAGAAACATATACGACTGGGAAATCTGCTTCTGGATTATTGGTATACTCCTGAACATTTTTATCATGATCGTAGTCAGGGTAAATCCATAAATTGGTATTGGTGATCCCTAATTCCTCTGCAGATTTATCGAGCCCAATATGCAGACAAACATAGCTTTTAGTTTGCTCAATTTTTTCTAAGCGATCTGTTAATCTGGAATGGGCATTTTCATTTTTGAGTAGTTTATCAATTGTATTGACTACACCGGCATTACTAATAATAGTACCCGCTTCAATCTCATCGCCATTTTCCATAATAACACTGACAGCGGTACCATTATGTATCTTGATTTCATCCACACCAGCATTGACCATAAGAACGCCATCATGACTTTCAATCAGATCTGAAATTGTTTCAGCAATGCTTCTCGATGATCCTGTGGGATAGTTTCCACCATCAAGATAATGGCGGGCCACCATCGCATGCATGGCAAAACTACTTTGGGCAGGAGGCAGGCCATGGTCTCCCCACTGTCCAGTAAGTACACCAATCAATTGCCGATCATTGGTCAAGCTGGATAAAACATCAAGGGTGGTGCGATCAGAATAGGAAAAGAATTTTCGGGTCATAAAAGGATAGCTGATGGTACTCAAAACCCCTGGAAGAGCCTTGTTGCTGAAATATGACCGGGCACTGCGGGCAGCTTGATCCAGGAGATCCATGTAGGTCATAATGCCCGATTCTTCCTTGGGAAAATAAGAGATCATATCTTCTATAAACTGTTCCCGCGGTGCAACAAAATTATACGATTTATCAGGGAAAATAATCCGGTCATAATTCTTATCCATGGGTGACCATTGTAGTTTTCCACCGGAGATTAGATCAAACAGGCGCCTTATGGGTGAATAGGAATTATGAACCTGGCCAATATAATGGATGCCCACATCCCATTCATAATTATCCCTGCGGAAAGTATGTGTCCAGCCGCCGATCTTAAAATGTTTTTCCAGCACCAAAACACGTTTCCCTTTCAGGCTTAGTAAAGCAGCTGTGCAGAGACCGCCGATCCCGGAACCAATGATAATGGCATCAAATTTTTTATCAGCTACATCTGATTTGTAACTTTTCCATTTCTTCATATCGAATTCTCAAGGTTGCCTGAATCTAACGATCATCCCACAAACAAAAAACCCCGCTACTCAGCCTAAGAAAGCCAAGTAAGCCGGGCAATATTGATTCATAGAATATTATTCAGTGGAAGGAGTCGACATTTCCGGTATAAGTGTCAATATTTCTGTTTCTGACCATTTCACACCATTTGTCCATGTAGCATAGTCCGCCTGCCACACTGTTTCGCCGAAGGCAGCTACGTACCTGTTTTTAAGGGATGGGTTAATGGGTGCCATATCTGCATAACCACCAATCTGATTCACAAATGCAATAACATTATTGGGTCCGCCAGCTTCTTTTTTGTAAACATTATAGCTTCTATCGATTTTAGCTTTTTCATTGGCCTGCTTAAGTTTACCCAAAATGACCAGCATAGCTTCAAAAGCATTATCTTTACAGTAATAAAATGTTACTGAAATTTTTGGGGATGGATGGCTGTTGTAACTAAGCTCAGGTAATAGGTTCCAGAATAGGGAACCTGCATACTGATTATCATCATCAATATATGAATTGGTAATTCTATCCCAGTCCTTATCATGTTCCTTTGTTGTAACACGGTTATCAAAGTCTTTCCAATAATGATTAAAAGTCCCAACCAGGTATTGTCCTGTGCGGGGGCCCGTTTCCACTCGCCAGGCGTATTGATTCCACTGGTCTGCGCCATGCCATTTATTTACATGTGCTGAAACATTTTTCTGGAATGCCTGATCTTTACCTTTGAGTACCTTATCATAACCGCCTCTCATGATCGTTGGGTTTTCCTGCGACCAAAGAATACCAAAGAATAGAACCACTATGATCTTAGTTAGGTGCTTCATTTGCTTTCTCCTTTTATTGCTTAAATCTAATACTAAAACCATCCATAAACAAAAAACCCCGCTGCGGGGCGGGGCTTGATGCTGTAGAAAGGGTAAATCTATTTAAGTAGAACCATCTTCTTGGTCTGCCTGAATTCTCCAGCCTGAATCGTATAAAGATATACACCGGCTGATACAGGATCACCGGCATTATTGGTAGCGTCCCAATAAGTTGAATGAAATCCAGCATCTTTTTCCAATGAGACCAGGGTTTTTACCTTCCTGCCTATGAGATTATGAATTTCCAGGGTAACATAATTTTTCTGAATGAGATTATAATCAATTCTGGCGATAGGATTAAACGGATTTGGGTACGCGCCTCCCAAGGCATACTCTTTTGGAACTGCTTTTCCATCAGCTGTACTTAACATTTCAATATTTAGAATAAAATCATCATACCAGTATATATTTTCACCAGAACGGATATTGACATTGACAAAAATAGTTGAATCTGAATTGCAAACATTATTGAGTTGAGCGATAAAGAAATTTGGGGGAGTGGATGATACAGAATCACCAGCCAGAATATCTCCTAGAAAAATACTATTTGAGGAGATGTTTGTTAGGCAATTCATGCTTTCAGCTTCGAATAAAATGGAAATATCCGGAGCAACTTGATTGAGGCTATTATTTTCAACAATAAAATCCAAGACAATCACATCTCCGGGGTAAGCTATCAGGTCTCCTACCATATTCACACTTACAGGACCTACGGAAGTAAAATAACCAACATTTTCGTAAATCGCTGTATCATTTTCGGCTCCGTTAATCAATTGCAGATCAACATTAAAAAATGACTCTGTTTCTGGAGCCCAGTAAACAGACCAATCACCATTGTTATCCACTAGGTCTACTGTAACTAATTCTCCGCTGTTTACATTATTAACAAAAGCCTGAACAGAAATTTCATCATTACCGCCAATAACTGTTGCAGAAATAAATGCGCTATCTTGTTCCAAGAGTATATAAGATGGCTCAACTGCCATATTTATTAATCCTGGTCCAGATACTTCAAATAGTATCAGAGTCATGGCTCCAGTTACGCCGCGGTCATCCGTAGCTGATATACCAATGACATCATATCCGGTAAAATCCGTGGGTGCCGTGTATTCAAATTTCCGTCTTCGCCCCCCATACAACTCTATTTCTCCACCATGGGTGGACTCGGTTTCAAGATTAAACCAAAAGGGATCACCATCATCGGTAGCGGTAAACTCACCCGTGACAGTTTGACCTAATTCAACTTCTATCTGTTGGAAATCAACAATTGGGGACTGGTTCGGAATATTATCAATGGTATAGGATAATTGATCAATTTGTACACTGTTGATATAAAATTTTTCAGTCCATTCCCCATAATCTTCAGGCTGAATATTGCCAACCTCAAACCAATAACTAAACCACCACCCTGCAACAACATCAACACCATTGGGCCACCAACTTGCATCCCCAGGTACCCATCTAATTTCATTAGAAAATTCATCACCATTATAAAACTCCCAGACCAATGTATCTGTACTGTTCAAAGATCGAGTTCTGACCAATGACCACCATATTTCTCCAATATTTAGATGGCGCCTGTTTGGAACATTCTCAGATATGGCAAATAGCCATTCAGGATCTGTGGGTACAGGGTATGAGCTGGAAATAAAATTTGAAACGTGTGTTGGTGTATTTGCTACATGATCATATTGATTATCCCACATAGTCTGATCCGCACCGCAAGGCCCCGCCCAAGGATCTATCAGAGAACCGTTAGGATCCTGAACCTCAAAATGAAGATGGGGCCAATTAGAAAATCCAGAGCTCCCAACAAAGCCCAGGGTATCACCAGTCTGGACGGTATCGCCAAGCGAGACCCGCAGCGAATGCTTTTTAAAGTGCCAATACCATCCTTCAGTATCATCCGAATGTCTGATTATTGCAGCGTTACCCACTGCCCCATTGTTCCATTCCAATCTCCTGTCGAATTCTCCATCATGCATATAAACAACAATTCCATCTGCAGCGGCCAATACTGGTGTAATCATCTCATCCATCTCGTAAAAAGTTGGTATACATATATCAGTGCCCCAGTGCCCATTATAGGTAACCCACCAACACTTATAATCCTGGATATATCCTGACGGGTCTTCATCCACATAATTAGTGATGTATTGATCATCACCAAAAAATCCACCATTACCCATAGGGTCATCAAATAGGACAGTGTCCCTTAAACTGGGCCGATATATTATCTCAAGTTTATTCTCATTTATGAAAGCTCTCTCTTCCACACTTATGCAGGATAACTGGTTCGACTGTTGTTCCGGCTTCATAGTGGTACCACCGCTAAAACCAAAATTGTTATTAGATACAAATTGTCCATACGTTAAAGAAAAAGCAAAGATTATAAAGATTAATTTTTTCATTTTGGCATTCTTTTTATTTATCAAAATCTACACATCATTCCACAAACACACATACTCATGTGAAACTTGATATTTACTTCAGCAACACCATCTTCTTGGTCTGCTTAAATTCTCCAGCCTGGATCGTATAAAGATATACACCGGCTGATACGGGCTCGCCAACATTATTGGTTCCAATCCACTGGATTGTTTTATAGCCGGCATTTTGGAAACTGTTAAGCAGTTTACTAATCTGCCGACCCATCATATCATAGATGGTAATATTTACTAAACCATCTTCTGGCAAGCTGTAACGTAAAGTTGTTACTGGATTGAATGGATTGGGGTAGTTTTGATGAACAGCATAGGTCTCTGGGATAGCATCACCATTATCCGTACCAACGAACTCCAGTATCACTGAGACAACATTGGAGTAATCGGACCAGTAACCAACAAAAGCAGCGACCCTGTAGAAATACTCAGTATCCCACTCTAAACCACTATCAGTGTAATTATTATCCATTGCATAGTTTATTACAACATCTTCTGCAAAGGTTGGGTCAGTGGACCGTTCCAATTGATAATACTGAACGTTCTCTACTGGATCCCAATTGAAAATGACCGATGAATTATCAACAGTGTATTGCAATCCTGTTACACCCAAAGAAAATTCAAAGGCTCCCATATCCGGGGCATTACCAAAATAATCTGTTATATCATCTACTCCATCACCATCTACATCTGCTGTTCCAGCATCAATGCAGGGCGATCCTTCCTGCAAGGTATAATCACCATTATCAGCATCAACAAAAAGCGGGTCAGCATCAATAAGACCTGTACAAGAGGGGCATATTACTCCTTCTACATCGCTATAGGCGATTGGCAGTGATCCGGATATTGAATTTGGGTCATTGCCCCAAATGATCGAATTTGTTAACATAGCATTGGTGGTGGCCCCCACCATTAAACCGCCACCAAGATCTGTAGCAACATTTCCGCTTACTGTCAAATTTGTTAAAACGGCATCAGTCCAGAAAATAGATATCCCACCGCCCCAATAGGCTGTATTATCAGTTACACTGATCTTTGTCAACGACACTTCTGAATTATTAATTATTATTCCACCGCCGCTTGAAGAGTCAACTAGACAATTGTTTTCACTAACTGTTACATCCGTCACTGATGCAACAGCTGTAAATATCATTAATCCGCCACCATATACTTCTGCAGTATTTTCCTGAATAATAAGATTTGACAAAGTTGGACCAGACACTCGCCAAATAGAAATTCCACCACCGGCAGCTGCAGAATTATCTTTGACGATCAGATTCTCGAATACTGCGTTAACAGGACTCACTGGCCCATCATAAACATATTCAAGATCAGGATGTGTTACAAGAATTCCGCCACCGCCAATACATCCGGCACTTTCGGCATTTCCACCTGTTATTGTAAAGTTTGCTACTTTAATATTTTCACATTCTTCCACTATTTTAATCACTCTGCTTTCTTTGTCTAAATCAGCTTCTGCATCTAATATTGAAGTTTCTCGACTGGTGCCAATCAAATGAACATAATCCGGAAGAATAATTGGAAATTGTTCACCCGTTGTCGATGGCGAAAACACACCATCTCCAACATAAATTGTGGTTGTAGTGGTTGAGTCATTTTTTACAAGACTTAGAGCATGGCCAATATTCTTAAAAGGCTGAGATTCTGTCCCGGGGTTGTTATTATTTCCGTCCATAGAAACATAAAATGAATTTCCTTCTATACAATTGCCGGAAATATCATTTTGGATATACACCGCTTCTTTTTCTTTTGATTTAAGTACAAACTCATTAACACTGTTTGACTCACAATCAATATCATCAAAAATGCTGTAGCTTACATCGATGAATCCATCATACCCTCGGGAATAAAAATTTTTACCATCTCCGCTGCTGTTATTCTCAAAATAATTATTTTGTATATTGACCTCTTCTGGTATGTCCCGGCTTGAGTGACGGATTCTTCTGGTGTTGTTCCTATCTTCATCAAACTCAACATCCTCATCACTGAATTGAGCAATTGCACCACCATTTGTGATAGCGATTGAACCATTACCACTATCAGCTTGAGCGCTACCATTATTTATGAATCGATTATACATGATGGTTGGATAAGCTTTAAATATCAGGATTGCACCACCGGATCGTTCCGGGCGTTGAACAACTATTTCGCATGTATCGTTTTCCACCATAACAGTGCCAATACCATCTTGAAAAGTGAAGCCTAAAATTGTGGGTGCAATATTCCCCTCCCGAATGACAAGACAACTTCCATAATTTGGATCGATTGGTTCTGATGTACCACTGATGATAGTCCCTTGAATATTCTCATTATTGATCCATTCGGTATTAAGATCATCATTTATCGCATGACTGGCGAGGACTATTTCTTTTTCAAGAATGAGGTTTTCGATGTAAGTACCCTGGGCTATAAGCACCGTGTCACCATCTACAGAAACGTCAATACCTTCCTGAATAGTTTCATAGTCTGAAGGAATATGGATGGTGGTCGCGTAAATAGAATTTAATAGGTAGAAAAGTGGAAATAATAATTTTTTCATCATTTTACCCCTTGCCATAGTCATAGGAAGAATTGAATAATTTTGTTACAGTTCCTATTTAAATCTAATACTAAAATTCTCCATAAACAAAAAGCCCATCTGATGAGAGTGGTGCTAAATTATGAAGCCTACTTTAAAATTTACTCTGTTATATAATAAACCATGGCTCTTTATAAAGATCATCAAAGAATAATTTTCTATCTTCATCACGAACAATTTTCTCACCAGAGTCCTTAGCATTTAAAAGGCACTTTCTCATTTTTTCTGATGCTCCTATCGCCGCATATGCCCTAGCCTTACTTTCATATGCATATGCTAAATCAAAGTCTTTAAAAGATTCTTTCACAGTTATATCCATACAATTTTTAGCGTGTTTAAGAGATTCATCACCCTGATTCAATACTGCAAGCACATGGGATATTAACCATTCACCCCTCTGTTCATTAACAGGTTTGTAGTGTGGTGATTTCCTCCAATGGTACAATGATGCCTTTGCAAAAAATAACATTCGTTTATCATCATTTTCATTTCTGTCTTTTTTATCAAGGAGCTTCCAAGTTTGGCCATTCAATTCAATTGCCATATAATGATGAATATTTTCTTTCTCTTTTAACTGGTTCATCCCGAAATCTACCCATTATCCACCAAACAATAAACCCCACGAGTGTGGGGTATGAATTAATATAGGTTATTTTTTCCCCTACTTAACTTCCAGCCAAGCCAACTCATAGGTATATAAGCCAAGGAAAGGTCTGCAACAATAAACCAAACTGGAGCCGGCATAATAAAGACCATAGATATTCCACCTAATAGAAAAAATACACCTATACAATTAGCTAATATTATATGATAACTGGCAGCAAACCTCGCAACGATGAATGCTCCAGATAATGTCCCAATCGCATGTGCAAGAAATGGAAATAAAAAATATTTAATTCCCCACATTGTTGCATCCATAGGATTCATTCCATCTGTCATAGGAATTAATTGATTTCCTGTAATGATTAATCCCATATTTAACGCCGAGCCAAAGATAAGCCCTCCAAGTAGAACTAATATATTAATAAAAATTGTTTTCATGGTATTTCCTTCTCGAATCTACTTATCATCCCTTAAACAAAAAACCGACGATTATCTATCATGGGGGAAATTGAAATCCTGGTAAGATGGATGGCCTGTGTTCTTTTTCCATGATTTCTTTAGCTTGTTGAACAATCTCCGGAAATTGCTCTGCCACATTAATAGTTTCTAGTATATCAGTTGAAAGATCAAAAAGCTGGATTTCAAGATTCCCTTCAAAAATGTTTTTTCTGATTGCTTTAAAATTATCGATCCGTAATGCCTGTTGACCGCCATACTCCGGGATTTCCCAATATAAATATTCATGTTTATTCGTTTGTTCCAAGCCAAGAAGAATATTTAAGAAACTGATCCCGTCAGTTTCCTTTGGAGGCTGGATACCACCTAGTTCAAGCACTGTGGGCAAAATATCTTGGAAGGCCGATAGGTGATCTGTGCTAATGTCTTGTTTTATGTGATTTTTCCAACTGGCAATCATGGGTACACGGATACCTCCTTCATGCAGGAAACCTTTCGCCCATCCGTATTCTGTTTTAAAAGGTTTTGCGCTATTAAAAAATTCGGAGTCTACACCTCCAGTATAGGTGGGACCGTTATCGCTGGTAAAAATGATTAATGTATTTTCCAAAATACCCTGCTCCATCAGAACTGAAACAAGATCTCCTACCTGTTCATCCAAGGTGGATATCATAGCTGCGTAGGTAGCCCGAGGTGATTGATTTGGAAAATAACTTTTTCCCGTATAAGGTTGTTCCGGACCCAGTTTTTTCCTATAGTGATTTACCCATTTTTCTGGCGCCTGCAATGGGGCGTGGGGCAGGGGAGATGCATAGAGTAAAAAAAACGGTTTATTGGTATTGGACTCGATGAATGCAACTGCTTTATCATGCATCAGGTCTGGCGCATATTCATTTGAGGAAAAGCTGGAATAGCTATCAGGATCATTGGGGTCAGCCCCTTTTTCTAAATTAGAGTGAGGGGCAATCAATCTATTATTTAAAAGAATTTTTTCTTCATTTTCCCAGAGGTGCATGGGAAAAAGTGTGTGTGCTTGCCGTTGACAATTATAGCCAAAAAAATAATTAAATCCCTGATTGGTAGGGACACCTTCTGTACCTGGGGCACCCAACCCCCATTTACCAATAAAAGCTGTTGTATAGCCATAGTCTTGAATTAATTCTGCAAATGTTTTAATGGAATCAGGGAGCGGTCTTTGTCCTTCCAGATTTTGATCATTAAACACAGCTTCATAATCCCATACATCTCCCCTCTCTTTCCATTCGTCATTACCCCTGATGTAAGTATGTCCTGTATGCAACCCTGTTAACAATACAGATCGTGAAGGTGCACAAACAGGAGAACCTGAATAATGTTGCGTAAAAAGGATGCCGCTTTTTGCAAGTGCATCGATATTTGGTGTTTCAATAATTTCCTGTCCATAAGCACCAATTTCTCCATATCCAAGGTCATCTGCTAATATGTAAATAATGTTTGGGGGTGTTGGTTCTTCTGCGCAAGAATTAAATATCAGAAACACTGCTGCAACAATCAAAAGTTTCATATTTGTTTCCATTGGCTATTTTTAATCACTTATAAATTTTCTCAACCATATCAAATTCTGGCCATCATCCCTACCAGATATGAACCACTACTTTGGGTTTATTAATTTGGAAGATTGAAAACCAGTACGTACTGGTAGGGTAGTTCCAGGACATGGGATACATCCCGGTAACCGGCACCCTTTAGTTCCCGGGTTACTGTTTTTGATGACAGTTTATGCTCATCCGGGGGGCCCACCGGCAAATCACCTTTCTTAAAATCAACTATAACCAGGCGTCCATCTGGCTGCATATACTGTTTCATATTCTCAAAATAAGCACTTCTATCCTGAATGTGATGGTAGGTGTTGCAAATAAAGACAAGGTCAGATTTTTCCGGGATCTTAGGATCATGCGGTTGTCCCAGTATACTCACCAAATTGGAGATATTTTCCTTTTTTGCCCTGTTATTCAGGTAATCCACAAGGGTTTGTTCTATATCAACACCGTACACTTTTCCTTCCGTTGCCGCCTGGGCAAAACGCACTGGGAAATAGCCCGTTGCAGATCCAATATCGGTAATCACAGCATCCGCAGCAATGCCCAATGAATGAATCAATTCATCCGGCTTCTGCCAGTCATCCCGCTGGGGGTTTTCAAAAATACCCGCCCATTTTTCTGCATCATCAAAACGGTGATGTACACCGATTGCATCCCATTCAACTTTATCGGACCTGGATTTTTGATATTCCATCATCATGAACCATTTGTTATTCTTTTTCACCCAAAGAGATTCAAAATGAACATAGGTGTCATTTTGTTTACCATCTTTATCAATGGTATAATAATGAAAAATGCCTGTTTCGTGTGCTGTAGTTTTATCAGTGAGTCTTTGCGAAAACTTTACATCTACATGAGCAGTGATTTTGCCAGTCTTGGTATCTTCAAAACCTTGCTTCCAGCCTGCAAATGCATCTTTGATGGGATAACTCTTGTTTGTAATCCCATTGACTAAAATGGCATCTCTATGATAAACGGATTTATAAGAACGGAAATCTCCATTAGAAACTGTCATTTTTATTTTGTCCCAAGCAGCATCAAGCTCATCATTTACATCATCAGCCCAGACTGATTGAACAGATAAAAAGAGTGTTATAATAAATACTTTTCTCATTTCGAAATCCTTTTTATTTATTCAAATCTACCCATCATCGCACAAACAAAAAACCCTTCTAATTCCTTGGAGCTGCCGCAACCAAATCCTGACGATACTGGAGCAATGCCCTATAAATGCGAACATTCACCATTGCCCCGGTGATTCCGGTATGTTGTTCTGCTAAATGGGGCTCGTCCTCTATCTGGTAATGATCCATAATCCAGGCGCTATTGAGATCTTGCAAACCCAGTCCCCAGGCCATAGATGGAATGTCCAGGATAAAATAATAATATAATTCGCGCCATGTTTTTCTTGCAGATCGGAACAGATGGTCAAAAAATGCGGCATCGAAATGCGAATTGTAAGCTACCATCAATACGTGTTTATTTTCTGCGACTCGTTGATGAAAAGACGTAATACTGTCCACCGCTGCGGATGGAGACAAAGCGCCAAGTTGACTCCAGCGGGCGGCACCATAGGCGTTAACGGCTTTTGCTCCGGGAGATAATCGCTCTGGGTGGGCGGTCTGAATACGCAGGAACAGGCTATCGATGATGAGCCCATCCAATGTAGTCATGACAATCCCGATATCAATCATCTCGTGGTAACCCGGAAGCAAGCCCGTGGTTTCAACATCTACATGGGCTAATAGCCACCGTTGTGGTGATACCGATGGATGAGAAATTGATTCTTTATTCTCCATACCCGCAATAATGGCAACTTCCTTGTCTGTGCATGAAAAACAAACCAACAGACAAGTTAGGCTCACCAAGAATATATCTTTTATTACGGTTAAATTATTATTTTTGTTATTATTACGCGGCATAACAGACTCCCTTATGAATTCCAATTTACTTTTTATTATTTGATTAACACACCATGTAGCTCTATAAACAAAAACTCCCATGAATATGGATGTTTGCTAATAATTATCATTAACTTATTAAACATTATAGAGTCAGGTATATTATTGTTTTAAAAAAAAGGATTTTAAATAAATACAAAATGAGAGAATAAATATGTTTAAATATTTCTTAAGTGCATCACTTGTTTTATCTTTAACTATTGGAGCTGATCCAAACTATAGTATAAAAAATAATCAAAAAGTAAAAGACGCTATAAATCTGATAAAAATTTGGATGGATGCGCAAAAAGACTACGAAGAAATTCCTGGCATATCTACGGCCATTGTGCATGATCAAGAATTGCTCTGGAGCGGAGGATTTGGATTTTCTAATCCATCAAAGAAAATCCCTGCTAGCTCAAAAACAATTTACAGTATATGTTCAATTTCAAAATTATTTACCAGTATTGCCATCCTTCAACTTAGGGATCAAAAAAAGCTTAGGCTTAGCGATCCTCTAAACACAAATCTATCTTGGTATAATATTAATAATATTCATGCTGGCTATGGAGATGCTACTATCAAAGGTATACTAACGCATTCTTCTGGCCTACCAAGGGAATCAGATTATCCGTATTGGACTGGTCCCGATTTTCCATTCCCAAATAGCGAAGAAATACAAAAAAAATTAAGCAGTCAAAATACTTTATACCCGGCTGATAAATATTTTCAATACTCAAACTTAGGGCTTACACTGGCAGGCGAAATTGTTTCAGAAATTTCTGGATTGAAATTTGATAATTATATATCAAAATTTATTCTCAACCCTTTGAAAATGAGAGATACTCGTACATATATGCCACAAAATATATATGGGAAAAAATTAGCTATTGGTCATACTGCAAAAAATCGAAATGGCACAAGATCAACTGTGCCGCTTTTTGATGCTCAAGATATTAGCCCAGCGGCTGGCTTTAGCTCTACTGTTGATGATTTAGCAAAATTTGCATCGTGGCAGTTTCGACAACTAGAAAACAAGGAAAATGATATTCTAAAATCCAATACTTTAAGAGAAATGCATCGTGTGCATTGGCTGGATGATGATTGGGATCCAGCTTGGGGTCTTGGTTTTGCAATATGGAGAAAAAATGGAAAGAAATTTGTTGGTCATGGGGGAAGTTGTCCCGGATACAGATCTAGTTTTATTCTACAACCTGATTCCAAAATTTCCACAATATTCATGACTAATACATCGGGTGTAGATGCAGGATCTTATACAAACAATATTTTTGCAATAATTGCTCCTGCGGTAGCAGCTGCATCAGATACAAATTCTATAGAAAAATTTCTAGATCCATTCTTCGAAAAATATATTGGCGCGTACCTCGAGTTACCATGGTGGGGAGAGCTTGCAATCTTCCCGTGGGAAGGTGAGTTGGCTGCTCTTTATCTTCCAACACAAAATCCAATGGAAGATTTAATGAAGTTAAAACATATTGAAGGAAACACATTCAAACGAATTCGAAAAGATGGGAAAATGGGTGAAGAAATTATTTTTGATACAGATGATGAAGGTATAGTCACAAGACTATGGAGACACAGTAATTATAATCCAAAAACCAGATAGCAATCCTCATCCATACACTTCTTTAGTTCAAACTTAAAAGCCATCATCCTACAAACCTAAAACCCCACGAGTGTGGGGCCTTAGGTTAATAGAAAATTCATATTAATATTATTCTTTGACTGGTCTCAGCTTTTTGTGTTCTACAATGATAACTTGAACCGTGTCTTCACCAACGTTTTCCATTTGATGTTTGACTATTGTATTTCCATGGCCAACGAATCCATCAGGTACTTCCATTTCCTTGACGGTACCGTCCGGCAGTGTATTCTGCAATTTTCCACCCTTAATACCATAATAAGTAATAACACCATGCTCATGCGTGTTGTCGCCTTGTCCCGGTGCAAAAGTCACATCTAAGACTTTAACATCATCATTCTCAAAGATAACCTGATAAACATCCGGTGACACTTCTTCCGGGAGAATGAGTGTTTCTTCTGACTCGGATGCTGGGTGGGTGTTTTTACGTTCAACAAGAATAATTTTGATGGTATTATCACCAATATTCTTTACCTGATGTCGTGCTTTTTCTGTGTTGTGCCCTACAAACCCAGTTGGAGGTTCTATCTCATTCACAGTCCCGTCTGGAAGAGTAACTTGTGCCTTTCCTCCTTGAAGAATATATACTGTAGCAGGATAATGTTCGTGCATGTTGTCACTTTGGCCAGGTTCAAAAGTCACTTCTAATACCTTTACATCATCATTCTCCAATAATACTTTATAAACATCCGGTGATACTACTTCAGGATGTAAGGGTTTTTCTTTCGATCCAGAGCATGAAACAATTAACAATAATAGAGTAGAAATGATTAGTCTTGTCATTGGTTTGCCTTTTTTGGAAGATTATTGTACAAAATTTATGTCTCAATTATACCCACAAATCCCATAAACAAAAACCCCCACGAATGTGGAGGTTAAAGTGTGATATGGTTTATTATCATTGATTAGGTTTTAAAGAAATAAAACATAAAATATTTAAAAATCCCGAAAGTGTCTTTTCCCGGCCAAAGCCTTTTTATATTCATCTTCACTGAGAATATTTTCATCAAGAACCATATCCGTTTTACAAATGGAATTAATAAAACTATTTAACTTTTTCTCATCTCTACGCACTTCTTCATTTATATAATGATAATCTAAATTGATACAAATTGCACCTACCAGACCATAGCCGTCCCTGTAAATTGGAATTGTTGTGCATTTAAATTTTCGGGAACCTATGTTTAACTCATAATTTAGTTTATCCTGATTTTGCATGCCCCGCATCTTGAGATCATGGACTAAGTTTGTAGCAGGAGCATCTATATTGCGGCCTGTTACATTGTTTTTAATATGATATAGGGCTTTTGAAGGATTAGTCAAATTGTGGAGCAGTATTTCCATTCCAGAATCTGGGAAACTATCACCAATTAAACGTACAATACGTTTGTAATTTTCTAAAAATTTCGTTGTGTCATCAATGATTTTATTACCATCATACTTATAATATAAATTTTTATAATCTTCTTTTTCATGAACATTCAAATTGTTTTCCACATTGTTCTGTTGGCCTATAATTATTAATTGTCTGGCTGCGGTATGATCTGGGTGTTTGAGCAAATATTTAACTCCCTCGCTAAATTTACCCATATCAAAAAAAAGATGTTTTTTATCGTCAAGGGCAAATGGATAAAAGTTATAATCATCAAGATTTTTTCCATCATGAAGTTTTCGCTCGCGAAATTTTCCATATAAATACCCAAAAAATAGTAGGATAGCGGAAGCGGCTACATTTATTATTAATTCATTAAACATATAAAATAGTTAATCGATTACTAAATTATTTAATACAATCTACCCATCATCCCACAAACAAAAACCCCCGCTATTTGGCGGGGATTTTATTAACGTTATTGTTTATCAGATAAAGGAGTACTCAGGTCTGCACGAAAAAGAAGGACTTCAGATTCATACTTTTCAACTGCTGCGCTACGCGCCTGTAATACCTCTGAGCCTGCACCTGTACCAAATGATGCTTCCAGCATTTCAAAAAGACTCATCTCTTCAGGGTTTAAGTCAGCCCAACTATCCAGAGCAAGTCCAATGGCATACATCCGGCCTTCTCCGCCAATAGCTTTAGCATATACTATGATTCGACTTTTGCTGTTATTCTCTTTTTGAGCCTGCCGTACTTTCAGTAAAGCATCGCGGTGTTTCTTCCACTGGCCAGCTTTATATTGAACTTTCCAAAATGCAACCATTTTAGGGGGAGATTGAGGGGGATTGTAGGAAAGTTCAGCATCCAATTTCCAAAAAACATTTCCTGCAGTCGCTTTCAAATGGGGTGCCACAGATCTGTCCCAGTGTGCTGGATCACCAGGCAAATCCTGATACGCATCAAAATCAGCCCAACCCTGAGAATACGTTGTACGTACAAATTGACCTGTTCGGTCGCCGGCAATCACCTCCCAAGTATTAACTGCATGGTCAAGGGTTTGATGGAATCTGTCTGTGTGGTCTTTTAGGCCTTTTTCAAGCTTGGCACTTTGACCTGATTTTGCCTCAAAATAGTTTGCACGGATGATCTGGGGATTATCTTGTGCGGAAATAATTACTAAAATTACAAAAAATAATATGAAGGTCTTTTTCATGGTTTATTATCCTGTGTTTTCTAGAATCTAATATAAAACCACCATCCTTAACAATATCAGAACACCTTTTGAAAAATATTGGGCTGGAGGCATCTATTCCTTAGATTGATATCATTGAAAATTTTCTTTACATCTCTTTCAATTTAGAAATAAAGTGTTCATACTCTTTCCCCAGATGCACATAGCACCTGACCCAGGGATGCATAATATTGTCATCATTTTTTAAAAATCGCCAGACGTGACCGGCACCGTCCAGATCTTCCGCCAGTAAAATATCTCCCCGCTTAATAATCGTCAGGTGTTGTTCGTCCAGTTCATCTATATCACAACTTTTAAACTCTAAATAGCCATCCAGGGTGATCACCAATTGACGTCTTGGAGCCGTATGGGCCAGCTTCGGTCCTTCGCCTTTGCTTTGGTCCGGAACCGGTGTAACCGCAAACTGCATTTTTACGTCCCCGGAATTATCATCCAGGATTGGATTGACAAACAGGCTGGAGAATAAGCCCACAGAGCCTAATCCTTTTTTTTCGGCTAAAGGTAAAGCCATTTTTTTAAACCGTGTGTGTCCGCTATGATCCGTATACATGCGGGTGACGGTGATACTTGAATCCATGTTCGATCCTTGGTCAAGATTAAGAATTAACTAGTTTAATCTAGCCATCATCTAAACAAAAAACCCCACGAATGTGGGGCTTATTGTTGATGTTGTGAAAAGTGTAAATCTACTTAAGCAGTACCATTTTTTTAACCTTTTCGAAATCAGCTGAACGAAGTTTATAAAAATACATACCTGTACTTACATCGTTCCCAAATTTATCTGTTCCATTCCAGGTTATTGATTTATAACCTGGCTCCTGATAACCATCGACTAGAATAACAATCTCATGGCCTAATAAATCATATACAGCCAAATGTACACTTCCAGCAACTGGTAAACTGTAATCTAAAGTGGTGTTTGGATTAAATGGGTTTGGGTAGTTTTGACTTAAACTAAAAACCAAGGGAATAGCTGATTGATCTAAACCAACAAGTGCATCTTCAACTGTTAATTGTAAATTTACTGTATCTTTTTCATCGGTAGTCATACTCTGCACCACAACTTTAGATTCGTAAAAGCCGGGTTCCATACCATTTGCATTTATTGAAATATCAATCTGTGATGTTTCCATATAATTGACATATCCAGAGCCATCAGAGTTAATCCATGTTGGTATTACGCCTAATCGTATATCATCCAAGGCCAAACCGGAAGCCCAATTACCGTTATCATTTGAATGGAATGCTATATCAACAACGTCACCTGCATATGCATTTAGATTTATTGTCTCCTGGAGCCATTCTTCATCATTGCCTTCCCAATAGCCTAGGTTTAATAGTTCAGTTGAAGTTTCCCAATTATCTGTTGAAATCAATGCATGAAAACTTTGGCTGAAACCCGCTGAGAAATACCTTAGAAATGATAAACTTATGTGTGCATCAGGCAGTTGGATAGGCCCAGTAAAAAGCATATCATTTGAACCATCACTATTACAGGCATCGTCATTTGTAGCAATATAGTAACCATCACCAGGCGGAATAGTAAAATAGGAGCTTGATGCATCTTCAGAAATGAACCAGCCCGGATTATCACACTCGGCATTTGTGCTGGTGTTCCAGCCATCGGGAAGATTCCCATCATCAAAACCAACATCAAATTGAAAATCTGTACCTGTATATGATTGGTAACTAAGCACTGATCCTTCTTCACCATTATTAGTTATTCCGATAGAAATAGTTGAAAGACTATCATTAGGCAAACTTGATTCTATCATCTCATCCGAAAGTGATATGGAAGGTATATTGGCATTTTGAATATTTATTTTTCCATTATTTATATCAAAAAATATATTATCGGATGCGCGAATCATTAATCTTGCAGAATCTGTAGGTATAGTTGGTGAAATGGTAAAAGTATATGATCCAGTGTTTGGAACAGATTCAGCAATAATAAAATCAAAATTTCCATCCCCGTTTAAAGAAAGTAAAATATCAACAGCTTGGCAGTTTACGCCATCAGGGTCATCTGTATTAGCAACATCCCATGTTATAGTCTCATCTGAACCAACTTCCCATATAGTAGAATCAGACTGTGATGTTATTCTAAATGGTCCTGCTGTTCCATCGACGTAAAATTTAAGATTTTTATGATTGAGAGTTCCTGCATATGGATCATTTGTTCTCACAACAAGTCGCATATTCATTTCTCTTGTTGCAAAAGGTAGTTTTTCCACAATCTGATTTATTGATGTATAAGGATCAATACCATATTTTTCGTATTCATTGTCCAATA
>CAZCHA010000013.1:1259-24148 GCA_964498175.1 uncultured bacterium | reverse complement strand
TTGTTAGGATTGGTAAATTAAAATCACCAAGATTATTTAAATCAGGAAGTACCACTCCATCTGCGTCCAACATAACCATTGGTTGAGATTTCAAAATAGCAATAGGCTCACGTTCCATAATCTCAATTTGGATTATTCCAGGAAATTGGTGGCTCACTCGAGCCGCTTTTACATATGGGTGACTTTCCATGAGGTCACTAATATCTTTTATACGAACTTGATCTGGATTGATACCGATAATTTCACCCAGGCTTTCTTCATATTCTCTCGTATCAAGCACATTTGTTTTTCCGAAGTTTATTTGAGTAATAACAAGTGAATTGCAAAAATCTGACCACCAGAAAGCCGACCAGATTAGGGCAAAAACCATAGAAATAGACAGAAACGATAGAGTAATTCTAATCCAGTTGATCTTTGGATTTTTCTTCGCTGCCATTAGATTTCTAGTTCCTTTGGGTCAAAACCAATTGTTTTAACTTCTAATTCCAATTTGATGCCGAATTTTTTAAAAACGGTTTTTCGTGCCAATCGAATTAATGATGTGATATCTGATGATTTTGCATGGCCATGGTTCACAAAAAAATTAGCGTGATGTTCTGAAATTTCAGCATTTCCAGCTCGAATTCCCTTGAGGCCAGCCTGATCAATCAAATACCCAGCAGCATATTCCTTTGGGTTTTTAAAAACACTCCCGGCAGATCGAAATTTGAGAGGTTGGTTCGTTTTACGACCTTTACTGGCTTTATTTCTTTTATCTTGAATGATTATTGACTTTTCTTTCTTGAGATCAAACCTAGCTAATAAAACGAATTCATCGGTTCTCAAAGTGGAAAATCTGTATGCAAAATCAATATCACCAGGATAATAAGTCTTGATTTCGCCTGACATATTCATGATTTCCACCGAATGTAAATAATTGGAGATCTCCCCACCAAAAGCACCTGCATTCATAACCAGTGCACCGCCCAATGTTCCTGGTACACCGATCATACTTTCAACGCCTGTTAGATTCCGTTTAATACATTCTTTAACTAATCGACCAAGCATAACACCGGATTCTGCAATCACATGTCCATTATTGAATTCTAATTGGGTAAGTGATTTTGCCGGTGTAAGTACTATACCATCGATCCCTGAATCAGCAACCAGCAAGTTTGAACCAGAACCCACAAAATGAGTTTGGATTGAATATTTTTTAGCAAATTCCAATATATCAGCCAGATCGCATCGGTCTTTGGGTGTGATATAAGCACTAGCAGGTCCACCAATTCCATATGATGTATGGTTTGACATGGGTTCATTCTCAAGCAGTGTTCCCTGGACGATTTTTCTTAATTCTCCCATATGCTTCAACCTGTTACTCCATCTGCTGAATAGGCTAAATGATCCATATAGGATTCACTATATCGCCAAATGCTACCTGCGCCTAGTGTAATAATCATGTCATTTGGTAAAATTATTTCATCCAACTTTTCTTCCAAATCATCCAAGTCTGGGACATAATGACAATTCATTTTCATTTTAGGATAGCATGCATCGAAGATTAGTTTCGAAGTGACACCAGGAATTGCTTTTTCACGTGCAGGGTAAATGTCTGTTATCACCACCAAATCTGCAATTTGCAATGCCCTTGCAAACTCACGAAAAAATGCCTGAGTTCTGGTAAAAAGATGTGGTTGGAATACTGCCACGATTCGTCGATCCCATCCAGCTTTGGCTGCATTTAAGGTTGCTTCCACTTCAGTGGGATGATGGGCATAATCATCGACGACCATTATATCTTTTTGAATCCCTTTAATATCAAATCGACGTCGAACTCCTTTGTAACTAGTAATACCTTTTTGTATCATTTGGAAAGAAAGGCCCATTTCCAATCCTAAAACAACGGCAGCTAGGGAGTTCAGTACATTATGTTCACCAGGAACATTTAACTGAATTTCTCCCAGGTTTTCCTCCGCGCGAAAAACAGAGTATGTGGAACTGTTCTCGTCAAATCGTAGATTTTCCGCTCGGTAGGCCGCATCCCTTGACCGTCCGTAGGTAGTCATGGGCCTTTCAATTTTTGGTAATATTTCCTGAATTGCAGGTGAATCTGCACAAAGAATAACCTCCCCATAAAATGGTACAGATTGACAAAATTGGAGAAACGCATTTTGCAGATCTTCCAGATCTTCATAACAGTCAGTGTGCTCTAATTCTATGTTGGTAATAATGCCGATGGTGGGTTTTAAAGCTAAAAAACTGCGGTCAAATTCATCCGCTTCTACAACGATAATATCACCTGTTCCCAATTTCGAATTCGAATTTAAATTTTGGACCAATCCACCCACAACCAAAGTTGGATCCATTTTAGAGTAGGATAACATTGCACCTATCATAGAAGATGTGGTGGTCTTTCCATGTGTGCCGCCTACAGCAATACTGGTTTCCTTTACATTGATTAATTCACCCAACATTTCTGCTCTGCGAATCACAGGAATTCCTTTTTGTCGTGCTTTCATAATTTCCGGATTTTCCAGAGGTACCGCACTGGAATAGACTAAAACATCTGCATCGATTAAATTTGCAGGATCGTGTCCAATCTTTACATCAACACCCAGACTTTTCAGCCGAATGACATTATCATTTTCGTTCATGTCGGATCCAAACACCTTGAAACCCAAATTTAGAAGGAGTTCTGCAATGCCGCTCATACCGATACCACCGATCCCTACGAAGAAAACATTATTGATTTTCCGAAAGGTCATGCAGTAGCCTCGAAAATATGATCTACAATTTCACGTGTAGCATCCGGGCGTCCCAATTTTTTTGATGCCTCACTCATTTTTACTAATTCAGCTTTATCATGGATCAAATTCATGACTGAATGAAAGAAATCTTGTGTATGGAGCGATTTTTCAAACAATATTCTTGAAGCGCCGGCATTTACCAATGCTTGTGCATTTTTTGTCTGATGATCTGCTGCTGCGGAAGGGAATGGAACCAGAATGCTGGGTTTTCCGCAAACTGTGATTTCAGCCAATGTTAATGCACCACTTCTGCAAATAATAAGGTCTGACATGGCATAAGCATCTGCCATATTATCAATGAAAGGAATAATCCGAATATTTTCTGCTTCGCGATGCCTATATTTTGCATATTCCAAGTCTCCGGTTTGCCAAAGTATTTGCAAACCTGCACCGGCAATATTGGAAACAACCTGGTTCATTATTTTATTAAGATATGCTGATCCTTGGCTGCCCCCAAAAAGAAAAATTGTTAGATGATCTTTTGCCATTTTAAATTCATTCATTCCATTGTTTCTATCTCCTTCAGCAATCCCTTTCCGTACTGGGTTACCAGTAAGAATTGTCTCTTTCTCTAAATGATTACTGGCTTCGCTGAACGCCACACAAACGGCTTTTGCTTTTTGGGCAAACCAGCGTGTCGTAATTCCAGGAAATGAGTTCTGTTCCTGAAGAACAACGGGTAGTTGATTTTCTTTTTTGAATGCCATATAGAGGGGTAGGGCTGAGGCATACCCACCAGTTCCAACCACCACATCAGGTAGAAAATCATTCAAAAGCGATCGCACTTTCAACAATGACCGAATTATTCGTCCGGGCAGTAAAATATTTCGCCCAATACTTTGAAAATTGATTCCACGCTGAAATCCGCGAATAGGAAGCAATGTATGCCATACGTCCTTCACAGGAAATACACGTGCTTCCAATCCAAAATTGGATCCGACATAATGAACTTTCGCATTCGGTTCACGGCGATGGATTTCTTCTCCGATAGCCAATGCTGGGAAAAGGTGTCCACCGGTGCCGCCACCAGCAATTAGAATTTTACGATTAGCCATAATGTGACGGACTCCATCCACGTGTACTTCCTACGGATCTACGTGCTTGAGATATATTCAGTAAGATGCCAATGAGAGCCATGTTGACCACCATCCCTGAACCACCATAGCTCACCATGGGCATGGGCAACCCCGTTACGGGGAAAATGCCCGTTACAACTGCTACATTTACAAAAGCATATAAAACTAGATTGAAAGAAATTCCCACTGCAAGAAATACACCGAATGGATCGGTACATTCCTTCGCAACTTTTAATCCGCGAAAAAAGATGAGCAGAAAAAGAGTCAGCACAGGGATTGTGCCTAAAATAAATCCCAATTCTTCACCAATGATTGCAAAAATAAAATCTGTATGTGGTGTGGGTAATAGATGATTCTTCTCAATACTATTTCCAAGCCCTACTCCAAAAATCCCACCATTCCCGAGGCTGATTAAAGACTGACTCGCTTGGTATCCAACATCAGGATCGTCACCGAGACCAAAAAAAGAAAAAATGCGTTTTCTTCTATATTCTCGGGAAAGAAGAACTGGTATACCGATTAACATAGCACCTGCACTTGCTAGAGAAAGTTGGGAAATTTGTGCGCCTCCAATAAAAAGGATTAGAGCCCCGATCATACCAAGCATTAATGCTGTGCTATAATCTGGTTGAATAACAATTAATCCCATAATGATTGCTAAAACGCTTAAAGCAGGTAGGAGCCCCATTTGAAAATCTTTGAGTTGATCCCGTTTTTTATCTACATAGTAAGCCATGAATACTATGATAGCCATTCGAGCGATATCTGAAGTTTGAAGAGAAAAAGCGCCTAAATAGAGCCAACGTGCAGGTTTATACCAGTCAAATCCTCTTGCAAGGTAAAAAGCCTTTGTTGAGATTAATAAAATGATGGCTCCGATAAGGAGATAAGGAGCAATATCTTTCAAACGACGATAATCCAAGGTTAAAAATCCAAACAGAAAAAATATGCCTACCAACATTCGTTTGAGATGTCCCTGTAAAAATAGCATATCAGTTCGACCATTTGAATTGGCAAAAGATTCGTACCAACTTGCACTGTAAAGCATCACGGTTCCCATGACAGCAAGAATACCAAGGTAAACCAAGAGTTGGCGATCATACCGTTGTATGAGCATATCAATCATGCTGTAGCCATCTCCATAACCTTTGTTTTAAAATATTGTCCTCTTTCTTCAAAATTTTCAAATTGGTCAAAACTGGCACATCCCGGAGATAATAATACAACATCCCCGGGAGCAGCCAGACGTTGGGCTGTCTTCACTGCAGAGTTAAGATCTGTGACCTGCACCGATCTTACCGCATCCCCTATAGCAGTGCTTATTTGCCCACCGGCCTCTCCATAAGAGATAATATCCCTTACATGACTTGACTTGATATGTGGAAGGAGTAGCCGAAAATCTGCACCTTTGTTTCTACCACCTAAGATTAAAACAACAGGCTTATTAAAACTTTGAATCGCCACAGAAACGGAATCCAAATTCGTGGCTTTTGAATCATTGATATAAGTAACATCTTTGATGATAGCAACATTTTCCAACCGATGTTCCACGCCTATAAAAGTTTTCATGACTTTGGCAATATGGTTATCAGAAATACCCATCAGAGAAGATGAAGTTGCAGCAGCAAGCATATTCGATAAATTGTGTTTGCCAGGTAATCCGATATCATCTACATTAAGAAGGGAATTCCCGGTTAAGGTTTTAATATTTTTTGAATCGATGGAATATATAAGTCCTGTTCGCATCATACTGAATGGCGCTAATTTTGATTTATGACCATCTAAAGCCAAAATGAGTTGTGGATCATCAGCATTGAAGACAATGTATCCATCATCGCCCATATTTTTCACCATTTTCAATTTCATGTTTACATATTCATCCATGGTGCCATGACGATCTAAATGGTCTGGAGATAGATTTGTAAAAACAGCAATTTTGGGACAAAAGTGCAGGACAAATTCCATTTGAAAACTTGAAATCTCAAGTATATATGCCAGATTTAGTGTTGGCTTTTTTAATTCCTTCAAAACTCGTTCTGAGAAGGGTATCCCCATATTTCCTGCCATGATAGATTGAACCTTATTCGATTGACACATTTCAGATAAAATATTTACTGTGGTAGTTTTGCCATTAGAGCCTGTAACAGCCACAATTGGAGAATCAGTGTACCAACTAGCAAATTCTATTTCTCCAACAATAGGTATTCCTAAACCCTGAGCTTTTTTTACAATATCTGCATCACTCGGAACACCAGGCGAAATGATCCAGAGATCTGCATCATATATCTTGGTGGAATGAAGGCCTGTCTCGCTGGAAATATGATTATCTAACAAGTACAATGCATGATTATTAACCTGAAAGTTGTCTGATATATCACTACCAAAAACTCGGGCGCCAAGGTAATTTGCCAATATTGCTGCGGCAGTTCCACTCATGCCTAAACCTATAACTGTGATCTTTTTATCCCTGATAATAATTTTTTTTCTATTAGAAATATCTATCATCGTATCTTAAATGTTGTGAGGGAGAATAGAGCCAAAAGTAATCCTATAATCCAAAAACGGACTACAACTTTAGTTTCGGGCCAACCAGCTAATTCAAAATGATGGTGAATGGGGGCCATTTTAAATAATCGCTTTCCTTTTCCAGTTGTGGATTTTGTCCAACGGAAATAGGAAACCTGTAACATGACAGAAATTGCTTCCCAAACAAAAACTCCACCAATAATGAAAAGAAGTAATTCCTTTTTTAAAAGCACTGCAAGTGTTCCAAGTGCAGCCCCGGTAGAAAGAGATCCAGTATCTCCCATAAAAACTTCAGCAGGAGAAGAGTTAAACCAAAGATACCCTATACAGGCTCCAGCCATGGATGCTGTAAAAATGGTTAGCTCCCCAGCGCCAGGTAAATAAATGATATTCAGATAATTAGAAAAATCTACGCGACCGGAAATATAAGCTATGGCAGCAAATACTGTGAAACAAATCGCTAAAAGTCCAGCTGCTAATCCATCCAAGCCATCGGTGAGATTTACTGCATTGGATGTACCAGTGATTACGAGTATTACCATTAATGGATAAAGCATACCAAGATCTATTTCCACATTTTTTAAGAATGGGACAGTTGTTTTTGTACTGAATTCAGCAAATTCCGGTGTATTGAATATCCAAAGACTCACGATAGTGCCAAGAATAATTTGTCCAGCCATTTTGTAACGGGCAATAAGCCCTTTCTCTAATTTTTTGATGACTTTCAAATAATCATCGATGAATCCAATAATTCCCATCCAGATAGTGGCGACAATAATGATTTGGATCATCGGATTGTTTAACTTCGCAAAAAGGAGGGTTGGGAGGAGTACTGACATTAAAATGATGACTCCTCCCATTGTAGGCGTGCCCCTTTTCTTCATGTGTGATTCTGGCCCTGTTAGGCGAATTTCTTCGCCAATCTGGTTTTTTTGTAGTATGTGGATAACCCAAGGCCCTATGATGAAACTTATAACCAATGCAGTTATAGCTGCGAATGCTGCACGAAATGTGATGTACTCAAATAAATTGAAAGCAGAAAAGGTTTCTTTAAGGGGTGTCAGGAAATAATACAACATTAGTCTACAAAAACTCCCTCGATTACTTTTTCCATGGCCATCCCACGAGATCCCTTAAATAAAATTTTATCTCCGGAGTGAATGATATCTTTCAATGAATGGATCAATTCATCATGTGATTCAAAATGTTTATGATCAATTCCATTATTAATCATTGAATCGGTGTAAATTGTATTTTGCCCCAATGTAAAAACACCATCTAACTCTAATTCAGTACATTTTTTGCCGATTTTTCGATGTTGTTCATGGGATGTGGGACCTAACTCAAACATATCACCAAAAACAAAGATTCGACGTCCGTCACCAGAAAATGATTTTAAATAATCCAATGCTGCCAACGATGAGATTAAGTTTGCATTGTAGGTATCATCAATGACAGTAATATCATCAAATTGCTTGACTTGGCACCTTCCTGAAGTTGGTGTAAAGGATTGAATTCTTTTAATCACATTATTCCATTCTACTCCCAGTGTTACTGCTATGGCAGTAACAGCAATACTGTTTTTAATAAAAGATAAATTTTGGCTGCCAGTGGGTATATCATGAGAATCTAGAATCAAAGTAAGTGATCCATTATTTTCTTGATGTATATCAGCAGGGAAATCACATTCCGGTGTAAGACCAAATGTGATTTTTTTTCCAGAAATTTTTATTCCTGCTACTTTATCATCGGCCAAATTCACAAATGAAATGCCATTTCCCAGTGAGCGAAAAAGCGCTCCCTTTTCTTGGGTAATTGTTTCAATTGAACCGAAACCTGCCAAATGAGCAGGTGCAATGTTGGTGATGACTCCATGAGTGGGTTTTGCGATTCTGCAAAGCACATCAATTTCGCCAGGAATGCTGGCACCCATTTCAAGAATAGAAATCGAATGTTCATTGTTCATTTGAAGGAGGGTCAGGGGAAGCCCAATTCTAGTATTGAAATTCCCCTGCGTGGCGTGCACATTGTAACTGCTTTGCAGCACATGTACGAGTAAATCTTTTGTGGATGTTTTGCCATTAGAACCGGTAATGCCTATTACCGGAATATCGAATAGTTTTCGCCATGCATTGGCAATATTTCCGATCATTATTAATGGATTATCACATACAATTTGTTGTAAACCCAAGGGTTTATTAATCTGTGAAACCAAGGCAGCAGATGCACCAGAATTTTCAACCTTTTCTAGGAAGTAATGACCGTCAACTCGCCCTCCTATCAAAGCAATATATAGATCATTTTTTTGTACTTCGCGGCTGTCAGTTGTAATGCCCAGAATTGGGTGATGTAGTTTACTCCCAGTAACGGTTTCAAAAATTGCTGTAAATCTTTCTGGATAATTGATGTCAATTCTCATTGATATCTCCTAATAATCTCCAGATCAGAGTAGAATTCTTTTTTATTCTTGATATCTTGATACTCTTCCCTACCTTTTCCTAAAATAGCTACAATATCATTTTTCTCAGATCGATTTAGAGCATCTTCTAACCCAGACCTTCGATCCTTAAATACCGTGAAATTTCTTCCAGAAAAACCACCAATTATATCTTTCGAAATTTTATCTGGATCTTCTGTTCTGGGATTATCCGGTGTTACGAAACAATGAGTTGCGAAAATTTCAGCAATCCGGGCCATTTTCGGACGTTTGCTTGTATCTCTATCACCACCGGCTCCGAAAACGACATAGAGGCAGGCATCATTCAAAGAAACTTCTTTTAAGGTGCCTAATACCTTTTCATAGGCATCTGGTGTGTGAGCATAATCCATGATCGCTTTTGCACCATTCGCCAGTGGGAAGGATTCCATTCGGCCAGGAATAGCAGAACATTTTTTGATCCCATCTTCAATCATTTCTTTCTCGATACCCAGGGCATGAGCCACCGAAACTGCGCCTAATATATTTTCTGCATTGAATTCACCCACAAGGTTTGAGCCGATCTCATAGGTGATATGACCTGCAATAATCTTACCATGAATTCCAGAAATGGAAATATTTAAATCAGAAAAATGAATGGAATCTCCATTTGAACGGGAAAAAGTCAAAGTTGGGGCATTCGTTTCTTCTGCCATTCTCAACCCATTTGGATCTGACTCATTCACGATGGCAGTGGATTCCAACGGTAACATTCTGAAAAGACGCGCTTTTGCCTGATAGTAGGCTTCTATCGAAGCATGGTAATCCAAATGCTCAGGTGTCAGATTGGTGAACAGGGCCACGTCAAATTCAACATCTGCGACCCTGTATTGATCTAACGCATGGGAAGAAACTTCCATGACAATGTGTGAGAAATCCGCATCCCTCAATTTTGAAAATGTTTTTTGTAATGAAATAGAGTCGGGGGTGGTTAACTTAGCTTCTTGAATAAAACCATCAGCAATTGTACCTAATGTTCCCAATTGAGCTGTTTTGTGACCGGCGTTATTCAATATAGAATAAAGGAGAGAAGCTGTGGTTGTTTTACCATTGGTTCCGGTTATGCCAAGGACAATAAGGTCTTTTGTAGGATGACCATAATATTCTGCAGCAACTATCGATGCAGCACGCCTTGGGTTTGCCACTTTTATTTGAGGTACAGCCAAATTGCCTACGTCTCGTCCATTAGAAATAATGGCTATTGCTCCTGAATCAATGGCATCACCTATAAAATCATGTCCATCCACTTTTGTCCCGGGAATAGCAATAAAAAGATCACCCTCTTCAACCTGAGAAGAATTCAATTTTATCCCCGTAACTGAAACATTTGAAATTCTCCAGGATGGTTGTAATAATGAATGAGCAATAGTGTGTAGAGACTTTGTCATTTAAATCCTACGGTGCAAGTATACCCTTTGTTCAATATTGTTCCCGGTTCTGGACTCTGCCATGCAACTTTTCCGCTTCCTTGAATTTTATATTTTAACCCGGCTTGTCGAAGAGATGTCATGGCCTTCCGCATACTAAAACCTCGGATTTCTGGCATTTCAACTTTATTTGAAAACCTAGCAGCGGTTGATAACCCTAGTGGTAAGGAAGATGCTTGAATAGCTATAGGTGGTTCATTTTGTATAATCACATCGTTTTTGGGTATTTGATACGCAAAGATGCCCTCATCTGCATTCCTTGTTGGCGGGGTAATTCCATCATCCATACTGATAATACGCTTTATCACACGTTTAAAGGCAATAGCTGCACCCTCAGCGCCCCAGTGGTAAGGCTGGTTAGGTTCATCTAGCATAATGAAAGCAAGAAGTTGTGGATTTTTATAAGGGAAAAATCCAACAAAATTGGAAATAAATTTGTCATTGGAATATTGGCCATCTATCCACTTCTGAGCAGTGCCTGTTTTGCCTGCTACATCCCAACCAGAAATACCTGCATTGTGGCCTGTCCCATTCATGACTACATTCCTAAGCATTTTCCGAATATTTTCCATTGTATTCTCATCAGCTATTTTCCGAATTACTGATGACTCTTCAGCATAAATTACTTCCTGGTTTCGGTCAATTATTTGCTGAACTAAACGAGGCGTAACAAGGTAGCCTCCATTGGCAATTGCGCAGTAGGCGGAAGCTAGTTGGATAGCAGTAACACCCACTTCATGTCCCATGGCAATTTGTCCCAAGGAAACGGCGCTCCAACTTTTTAAGGCGCTCAATTTTCCACCCGTTTCACCAGCAAGACTAATCCCGGTTGTGGATCCAAATCCGAAATCCCGGCTGGTTTGATAAAGAGATTTTGTGCCCACGCGCTCCATCACTTTGATTACGCCGATATTACTTGAAAATTGAATAATTTGAGGAAGGGTTAACATGGAATGCTCATCATGATCCCTCACTATGATATTGTAATAATCATATTTGCCATTTTCACAGTTGAATTCTTCCTCTAGATTTACTGCATTTTTGTAAATGGCTGAAACAGCAGGAACAACCTTGAAGGTTGAGCCTGGCTCAAATTGATCTGTAATGGCTCGGATCCGTTGTTGAGCTGGAAATGATGTTCCAAATTCATTATTATCAAATCCTGGCGTAGATGCCATAGCTAAAATCTCACCTGATTGTGGATCCATGATTATTCCGGTGGCTGATAAAGCATTTGTTTCAATCTGACGCCGTTTTAATTCTTCTTCTAAGATGGATTGATATTCCAAGTCCAGAGTTAATTGAATATTGCAACCATCCATGGGTGCTTGAAAGGGCATGCCACTTTTGTGTTGGATTTTCCCACTCCATCCTTTTGTCTTATACACGGCACCTGGTTTTCCTGTTAAATAAGAGTTGAAATCTTTTTCAATTCCAGAAATACCCTCATCATCTATATTAGTAAAACCGAGCACTTGGGCTGCAACATGGTTATGTGGGTAGAAACGGCGGTATTTTCTTTCAATTATTAAACCTTCGAAAGTTGTTATTTCCAAGGAGCCTAATGTCTCTCTTTGAATATTTCGTTCTAGGTAACAAAACTTTGCAGTTGAGTTTAGTTTTTTTAAGTATTTCTCTTTGGGCTGTCCAGTTCTTTCACTGATTGCTGTAGCGAGACCAATTTTATCTTTTACCTTGTATGGATTTGCAGAAAGTGTGTAGTGAATAATGTTCCGGGTGAGAGGTTTATTCTCCCTATCGAAAATATTACCACGGCTTGCTGGGAGGATTTGTTTTTTCTGAGATTGATTTACGACTGCAATTTGATATTGTTCGCCATTGAGAACTTGTACTTGAAATAGCCGTACACATAGCCCTACCCATGAGAGGATAATGAATCCAGCCAGTATGGTAATCCGTGGTTTGTACTTCAAATACGTTTTTGTCACAAAATTTTGGTCATTTTTCGATCTATTACAATCTGAAGGGTTTCAGGTTGGGTAAATACCATGTTCAATTCTTCACGCGCTTTTTTTGCAATCACGTCTGGCCGGCTCAATGATTCTATTTTGCTTTGGAGTTCATTGACCTCATTTTGTAATTCTTTCGCCGTGGAATTTTGGATCTCGATAGCTAGAAGAGTTTCATCAATTTCTGTATAGACCCATAAATAAAAAATAAGACAGGAGATAATTCCAAATGTGGAAATGAAAAATAGGAGACTTTGTATCAAGTCACGGGCTCGTTTTGACATTCTTCTTTTTGCCATTAAGATATCCTTTCTGCTACACGTAGTTTTGCACTTCTAGAGCGTCTGTTTTCGGTCATTTCTTCGTTAGTGGCAACTACCGGTTTTTTTGTCAGGATTGATAGGGTACCTTCTTTTGCTAGTCCTTTAAAATTATGTTTCACCAATCTGTCTTCAAGGGAGTGAAAACTAACGATTGCAATACGCCCACCAACTACAAGACGATCTCGAAAGGATGAAAGAAAATTTTCAAGTTTTTCTAATTCGCCATTAACCTTGATACGAATAGCTTGGAAGACTCGAGCCAACGTTCTATCGCGATGATTTGGAGGAGTACTTCGACGGATGGATTCAACCAAGTCAGGCACGGTAGTCAACGGTCTCATTTTTACGATACTTTTTGCAATAGCACGCGATCGCCTTTCTTCACCATATTGAAAAATCACATTCGCCAATTCATTTTCCGAAAGATGATTTAAAATGTCCGAGGCTTTAATTTCTTGAGATGAATCAAACCGCATATCCAGATCTGAGTCTGTTGAATAGGAAAATCCCCGCAAATTTGAATTCATTTGTAATGAAGAGAGTCCGAGGTCCAATAAAAATCCGTTCACTTGATCAATTCCCAATTCATCAAGGATGGTATTAAACTTGTGATAAGAGTTGTGGAAAAGGGAGACAGGGGTAGGATAGCCAGAGAGACGATTTTTACATAATATAAGTGCCTCATTATCCCGGTCAGTTCCGATAAAATGACCCTTGGGTGACAAAAGGTCGAGGATAAGCGCGGCGTGCCCTCCGAGCCCAACTGTTCCGTCTAGGTAGATACCATCGGTTAAAATGTTGAGGTAGGAAATAACCTCCGTCGGCAAAACCGGAACGTGAACTTGCGTTCCCGATTGCCTTTTCAATATCATTAGATAATAATGTTTTTTGCGAGTTCATCATATGCCGCTGGATCAATTTCTAAATTCTGTTTATCTGTTTCATCCAAACGAGTTGGATTCCAAATTTCAATTTTATTAACCATACCAACAATTAATACATCTTTACCTAAATCGGCATAATCGATCAGGGAAGGAGTTAAAGTGATGCGTCCCTGTTTATCATAAGTGGAAGGGGATGCATACCGTGCAGTATTGCGCACGAATGTTCTGTTGATTTTTGAAAGAGATGAAAGGTTGCGGAGATTAGCCTCAATGTCTTTCCATTGAATAAGGGGATATACCCAAATGCATGCATCCATACCTCTTGCAATAACGAAAGTGCCTTCGTTATCATCGGATAAGGATTGCCGAAATTTGGCCGGAATATTTACACGGCCCTTGGAATCAAGGGAATATGCGTATTCGCCTATAAATGTATTGTTTGTCAAGGTCATGTTTAAAAGGGGAAATTACCCACAACTACCCACAATCTTACCTTAACATGGGAAAAATGTCAATAAATATTAAGATTATTTTTTAAAAAGGTAATGGTTTCCCTTTGAGAAAAGTTTCAGTGGAGAAAAGTGGGTTGTGTTATAAGGGTATTACTGAAGTGGTTTGTAGCGCTGGATGACCATTGATGGAGGGGATGGGCTAATGGTCAATCGAAGGGGATTATTATAATTAGTGATATTAGTTATGTTTACACCATTAATAAACAAAGTTAGACCGTTTGTATTGGAAAATAATAATTCTGATGTTTTGACAAACGCGCTGAGATCTTGCTCCCAATTTTCCTGCAAAAGATTCGAAATAGCCGGAAATGTATCATTTTTGAATGAATATGCTGTTTGCTCTCTCACACGGAGTTTTATAAAAAAAGGTGGTGACACAGGAAGCAATTCTTCTCTAGTCTGATCTAATAAATAATGCGATGATAGTTCTTGCTCTGAAATGGACTGTACGTATTCTTGAATCATCGGTACTGAGTTAGGAACGACTATCCTAGTATCAGCGTTGAAAATTTTTTTGAAAATCAAAATAGAAAAAATAAAAACTACGAGGAGAAGTCCGCCTTTAATCAAATCCTGTCGAAATTTTTGATCAGTATTAGAAGGGATTTCAGTTTCTCCACCAATATTTTCCTGATTATCATAGTGGTCATCTTTTGTAGCCAAAGCCCTATGAGAAACCGAGCGGTTGGTTCCCAAATAAGAATCCAGTTGTCCCAATGCTCTTTCAGAATCTCCCCCAATTTCCTCAGCATAGGCACGGAGAAAAAGACGAAGGTATGGAATTTCTATATCACTAAAATCTCCAGATTCAATAGAATGTAAATATTTTATATTGATTTTGGTACGATCACTAATCTCCTCCATGGAAATTCCACGAGATTCTCTTAACTCTTTTAATTCTTTATAAAATTGGGCCATGGGTATAGAAAATTATCCTTGAAATTACAGGTCAGTATCTTATGAGAAAAAGTTTATTCGTCCAATTTTGGCGGTTTTCTTAGATTCTTTTTTTTACTTCGTAATTTTTTAAGGGTAAGACGGTTTTGGTTTACGCTTTTGGACGGAATTGTTTTCATTCTTTTTATTGGTCGAACTGCGGATTGATTGAATAATTGGATCAATCGTTTTAATGCATCATCTTTGTTTCTAGCTTGAGAACGATAAGATTGAGCTTTCAGGATAATAACCCCATTTTTTGAAAATTGGGATCCCGCATTTAATTTTAATTGTGTCAAAAACCATGGTGGATAGTTTTGGGCCAATACATCATATTTTAACAAAATGGCAGTAGAAACTTTATTTACATGTTGGCCACCAGGTCCAGAAGATCGAACTGCTTTGAAGTCAATTTGATCATCATTAATAGCAATGGAATCTGCAATATGGATCATTGTGTATTTAAACAATTTATAAGGCTGCGATAATGAGAAAAGAAGGATGAAAGCGGCAATCCCATTACGTTAAAATAGCACCCTTCAATTTGTCGAACATGTACAGAAAACCAGTCTTGGATTCCATAGCTTCCAGCTTTATCCAACGGATTATAATTATCAATATAATAATGAATATCAGAATCACTTAAAGTTTTAAATGAAACATTTGTTCGCTCATTAAAAGTAAAATCAATTCCAATACTAATGTTTAAAAAAGACATACCTGTAATCACTTCGTGAGTACGTCCAGACAAAGACTGAAGCATAGAAAAACTATCCGTTCTACTTTTAGGTTTTCCAAATATTTTTTCATCTAAAACTACTATTGTATCTGCACCAATTACCATTGTACCAAGATTTTTTTCTGCCACGTATTTTGCTTTTTCCCTAGCCCAGTGTTCCGTAAATGCCTCTGGTGGAAGAGCCAATGAAAAATCCTCTTTCACATCACTTGGAACCACGGAAAACTCGAACCCAATTTGATTCAAGAGTTGTTCTCGACGAGGAGATGCGGATGCAAGTATAAAGGGTTTCAAATCCATTTTATGTTTTTAATGGTATTTTGCACAGCGGCCGATAAAGGTTTCGGTGGTTTCATCTCCAATGGCCTTCAGCCGAAATAAATACACTCCATTTGCAATTTGTCCGCCATACGTGTCCTTTCCATCCCAATCAATGGTATGATATCCGGGGGATTTGTTATTTTCATCAAAGGATTTAATTCGACGGCCCCCAAGTGTATAAACGTCCAGTTTTATATCTGCATTTTGTGTTATTTCGAAAGCAAATTGTGTGGAGGTTGAGAATGGGTTCGGATAATTATAAGCATTGTAGATGCTAAACTCGTTATGAACAGTTCTGGAAAGACGAATATCTTTTTCAGATGGATTGTTGGCACTATCCCAAGCTTGTACTCTGATATTCATATCTTTTTCTGTAAACTTATTGAAAGTAACTGTACCGGAAACAATACTATTTTGGTCATAATAAAAATCTTGGGTAACAGTTTCAGAGTTTCCGGTCACTAAATCTGTCACCTGTATTTCGTGGCCTGATTCATTGGTCAAGTTTATACCTAATGGATCTGAAAATCGAATGATTAGATCTTCACTTTCGGAAAAGTGATCACCATTTTCCAATTTTTGTCCGGAAATGGTCTCAAATGAGATTTGTGGTCCGAAAGTATCATTAGTCCCGTCGCCACCCATTAATTGTATATTGCCCCTAACACCAATTGCTTCTTTTTCATTATCGTGAACATAGATCATAAGGCGTGCTGGATCAGTCGAATAGGATATATCTTGAGGGATTCGTAGGTTACCTGAAAAATTTTCGCCACTAATAGAGAATTGTCCACGAAACAATGTGGCTCCGGGAAGGGTGTAAGATAAAGAATGAGTCTCGGAACTTATTTGGTATTCTCTTGTCACGTTGCGATTTGCATCTATTAAGGTGATATATCCATTTCCGAATCCGAGTATTTCTGTTTGGGTTCCATTGAAAGTTGCAATACCAAGAGTCTCCAATGTATCTGGAGAGACATCCGAAATTGTTACGGTCCTACTTGGGATTGGAATTAGCATAGCTGGATCACCAAATAAATGGAAATATTGCCCTTCTGGTGCTCCATCCTTTACAATTTGTAATACTACCCCAGCAGGAGAATCTGTCACCTCATCATTTTCAAAAATTGTTTCAAATAATTGCCTTGTATACCTTGAATTTCCACTAACTGATATCTTTCGTGAAGTCGAAATCACCATAGATGCTGCATCCATAGGCTCACGAATCAATTCTTCTGCAAATGATTCAGTGAGTGGGTCGTCAAAATGACCAAATGAACAAGTTCCTACAATCCATAATGGCATTTTTCCTTCTGTATTCATTTGAGTGATATCTCCTCGATCTAAAGATAATAGTTTTTCTTGTGCAAGTTGATCAGGAGATCCATGCCCGATGTAGGAAATAATAGCAGTTCCTTTATTTAATTTATTAAAAATATCCTCTGTTGCATCAGGTTTTACCACACCATAAGATGAAGCATCACTTACTTCCGGATATTCTAATAAATACAATTTTTCTACGCTGATAAAAGATGGAATGAGCTCCGCCAAAATTTCCGAATACCGGGTATGAGATTTTCCAGTTTCAATTGAACCGCTGGTTGGTTCCGGTCTTGCGCCATCATCTGCCATAAGAGTAACCCGTTGCCTCCATGGTCCAAAATTAGGTGTTATTTCCATGGTCATAATTTTTTCAACGAAATTCACCACTTCAGATTCATTGCGTGCAGGAAATCGGCCAATGGCAAGTTCAGGGATATTCCCATGGATTGTGGCCAGTTTATCGTCAGTTGAGTAGGATGTAGTTTGAATCGTTGGTACGATTATGCTCGATTGTCCCGTAATATTCCTATAATCATAACCGCCATCGCCAAGGATCATTAGGAAATTTGGGGTTGGATCTGCCCAATTCTCTTGTGTCCATTGCACAAAACTACGAATCGCCATGGGATCTTTATTTCCAGCGGAAAATTCATCATATATTTTCTCTAAACTAGCATAGACTGCAGGGGATCTTAATTGAACTAATTCCGAAGCTTCTTCTCGAAAATCTTCCGGACCCACCACAATATATTCCATTTGTATCCCCGTTTGCCGAAGAGATAAAAAACTTTGGGATTCTTTCAACATTAATTCATCGACCTCCGATAGATTATTCATATTAAAAAATACAAAATGGTTCGATGAATTAGTTGAAACGGATACATCGGCGAAACCTGATTCAGTAAACTGAATTAATTCAGGATTCTCCAAACCAGTAATATCCCATAAGTAATCTGATTGGCTTTTTTGTCCTGAGAAAGAAAACCGAATATCTTGCCCGCTAATAGGTGAAATGAATTCAAATGATTCTGAAAAGGAAAGTTCCCTGCCATAATGAAGTTCAAAATAATCTACATACGGTGAAGAATTTCCATCTGTCGAGTGATTCCTGATATAAAAAACATTAGACCCATCGGTTAAAGTAATATTTGGAGAATTATCAGTAATATCGCGTTTTGAAGAACTGCTCCACCTAACTGTATCACCAATAACTGTTCCATTCAAACCTCCATGATAAATCGCAATTTCATGATTTGTGTTGGCAGTTTCAGAGAGAGAATGGCCATAAATACGAGCTTTAATTTTACTATCAACATCAGGTTTCGGATTCTGGAGATCTGTAAGTATGGCTTGGGCACCACCAGTGGAAATAGGGCTACTGACCCAAATTGTACCTGCACCATTCAAGTTTACTAAATCCAATTCATGATGAACCGCTGTCATGCCATAATCTAACGTAATTGAAACTGTTTCCGGCTGGACTGATGAAATCACTCTTTTTCCACGGATACTTGAATCTGTTGGGATAAAAAGCCAGCAAGAATTGGATGTGAAATAAATATTTTGATGCCAATTTAGACTGCCGGTAACATTATCAAATCCGGATGGACCACGTCCATAAAAAACAATTTGGTCTTCAGGATCAAAAGAACCATCACTCTCGCCATCAACCCAAATACCTATTTCAACTAGATTTTCAGCCATATCCTGATTAATAGATTGTGTGCGCGATCGACCAAATTCCTGAGCCATAAAAATAGAAAATGATCGTGGATCAATTAATGAAATATTAGAAAGAACTGCAGATAAAGCTGTGTATGGAATAGATACCATACCATCTTCATCCAGGAAAAACTGGACCCATTGCCCATCGGTAGATGTTGCAACTTTTCTGGATGTTCTTTTTTCTTTTATCATCCAAGATTTTGCTGTTTCCCAATTTATAATTCTGGTCTTTAAAAATTCTGATTCTGTTTTAGTTGGGTTTCGAATTGGATTATCAGTTATTGAAAAATCAAGTGTGATGATAATTTTTTGATAATACCCATTAGAATCGTCCCGGGGTGAAATCCTAATCGTCCCAGTTTCTAAATTTTTTAGTTTTTGTTGATTGATCCAATCAAAATCACTAGTGGAGTTTTGTAAAGGTGTAAAAGACAATTTTGATTTATTGAGAAATTGAATTCGAGTTCCCGGTAATTCATCGGTTGGAAACCCCACAATAAATGTTATTGGTTGAATATCTGCTTCACTGGTAGCATTGATATCAATTTGTATGAGTAGTCGATTTGCATTATTTTGGATGACTTTTTTTGATACAGATGCAAAAAGGGCGGTTGATAAAAGTAAATAGATCGTAAAATTTTGAATCATGGATCGAAAATTACGGATTGAGTTCATTAACTGCATTGGAAAGTATGGGTTGTCTCCAGTAAACTTAGGTCTTGGTTTATAACGGTAAATACCGTTTTTGTTCCTACGAATCTTAACACAAATATGGAGAAATATTATTCATGTTCGACTTGGATATGATAAAGGGCGTTTATGATCGGATGGCAGATCAGATTAACACGGCCCGATCCGTCTTGAATCGCCCCATGACCTTAGCTGAAAAAGTTTTATACTCCCATCTATTTAACGGGAAACCTAAGGAGAAGTTTAGCCGTGGTGAATCTTATGTTGATTTTGCACCAGATCGTGTTGCTATGCAAGATGCAACTGCACAAATGGCATTACTTCAATTCATGATGGCGGGTAAAAATAGGGTGGCTGTTCCCTCCACAGTCCATTGTGACCATTTGATTCAGGCCAAAGAAAGTGCAAGAATAGATCTTGCACAGGCCAAAGATGTGAATGGTGAAGTGTATGATTTTCTTGAATCTGTTTCAGATAAATTTGGCATTGGATTTTGGAAACCTGGTGCAGGGATTATCCACCAGGTAGTTTTAGAAAATTATGCATTTCCCGGTGGTATGATGATAGGTACAGATAGTCATACCGTGAATGCAGGCGGATTAGGTATGGTTGCCATTGGTGTAGGTGGGGCTGATGCAGTCGATGTGATGGCAGGAATGGGATGGGAACTGAAATTTCCTAAGTTGATTGGTGTCAAACTTGTGGGTGAAATGAATGGCTGGACATCAGCAAAAGATGTCATATTAAAGGTGGCTGGCATACTAACTGTAAAGGGTGGAACAGATGCAATTGTAGAGTATTTTGGCCCTGGTGCGGATAATTTATCATGTACCGGAAAAGGGACTATTTGTAATATGGGTGCAGAAATTGGTGCTACCACTTCCATATTTGGATACGATGATCATATGGAAAAATACCTTCGAGCCACAGGCCGGGACAAAGTGGCTGATCTCGCCAATGGTATGAGAAAATATCTCAGGGCAGATGATGAAGTACTTTTAAACCCTGAAGATTATTATGACCAAGTAGTCGAAATTAATTTATCAGAATTAGAACCACACTTGAATGGTCCTTTTACACCAGATAAAGCTACGCCGGTTTCGCAAATGGGCTTAGCTGCCGCAGAGAATAATTGGCCAACCACAATCGAAGTTGGATTGATTGGTTCATGTACAAATTCTTCTTATGAAGATATTTCCCGTGCTGCATCTATTGCAAAACAAGCGGTAGATAAAGGACTCAAAACAAAAGCCAAATTCACAATCACGCCTGGTTCTGAACAGGTTAGATATACTATTGATAGAGATGGTTTTATTGATATTTTTGAACAATTGGGTGCAGACGTATTCGCAAATGCTTGTGGACCATGTATTGGCCAATGGGCTCGTGCTGGTGCAGAAAACCAAGAAAAAAACACTATTGTCCATTCGTTTAACCGAAATTTTGCAAAACGGGCTGACGGTAATCCAAATACCCATGCTTTTGTTGCTTCTCCTGAATTAGTTACAGCATTAGCCATCGCAGGTGACATCACATTTGATCCGTTAAGGGATTCTTTGGTGAACGAGGCAGGCGATTCAGTGATCTTGGATGCACCTGTTGGTCATGATCTACCTCCGAATGGTTTTGCTGTTGAAGATTTAGGATATAAACCTCCAGCTGAAAATGGTTCATCGATAGAAGTAAAAGTTAATCCAAATTCGGAAAGACTTGAATTACTAACACCGTTTGAGCCTTGGGACGGAGAAAATATTATTGGGATGAAATTGCTTATTAAAGCAAAAGGGAAATGTACTACCGATCATATTTCCATGGCTGGGCCCTGGTTGAAATTTCGTGGACATTTAGATCATATTTCAGAAAATATGCTTACTGGTGCTGTGAATTATTTTAATGATCGTACCAACAATGTTAAGAATCAAAAAACGGGAGAATATGGTAGCGTTCCATCTACACAACGTGACTATAAAACTTCCCGGATACCAACCATTGTTGTGGGGGATGAAAACTACGGTGAAGGCTCTTCCCGTGAACATGCAGCCATGGAACCAAGACATTTAGGTGTGAGAGTTGTTTTAGTCCGATCCTTTGCAAGAATTCATGAAACAAATTTAAAGAAACAGGGCATGCTCGGTTTAACATTTACTGATAAAACTGATTATGATAAAATCCAGGAAGATGACACTTTTGATTTTTTGGATTTGAATCAATTTTCACCTGGGAAACTACTCACGTTGAAAATTAGTCATTCGGACGGATCAACGGATGAGATCCTTTGCAAGCACACTTATAATGATGCTCAGATCGAATGGTTCAAAGCAGGATCTGCTCTCAACTTGATTAGCGCTCAACAATAAGCATTTATTAATATACATGTCCTCAATGAAAGTCCTCTTATCTGATCAAATTACAGATGATGGTATGGCCATTTTAAAAGATGCAGGTTTAGATATTGTTTATTTACCTAATGGAACGCCCGAAGAAAAACAAACAGCTGCCCGGGATGTACATGGCTGGATCATCCGTAGTGGGACCAATATTACAGCTGACATGATTCAGTCTTCACAAAATTTAATTGTGATTGGCAGAGCTGGCGTTGGAGTAGATAACATAGATTTTCCATCTGCATCGCGTAAAGGTGTTGTGGTAATGAATACACCCGATGTGAATACAATTTCTGCTGCAGAACATACTATGGCATTGATGTTAACATTATCCCGAAATATTCATCTAGGGCATAGCGGACTGGAAAATGGCGAATGGAATCGCCATCATTTACTTGGGACTGAACTTCGCAATAAGATACTGGGTATTGTTGGCTTAGGGAAAATAGGTCGGGAAGTGATGGATCGATGTCGATCTTTTGGAATGAATATTATTGGCTACGACCCATTTGTGAATCAGGACATGTTTCGGGAAAATGAGATCAAGATAGTTGACTTGGATACCTTGACGGAAACTGCAGATTTTATTACGCTCCATGTGCCATTGAACGAGCATACCAGAGACCTTTTCAATTATGATCGTCTTTGTCGAATGAAATCATCGGCGCGGATAATCAATGTGGCTCGAGGCGGCATCATTAATGAGATGGATTTGGCAAAAGCTGTTAGAGATCAAAAGATCGGTGGCGCAGCTATTGATGTATTTACATCTGAACCCATTGATGGAG
>CAZCHA010000013.1:0-1159 GCA_964498175.1 uncultured bacterium | reverse complement strand
CAAAAGATCGGTGGCGCAGCTATTGATGTATTTACATCTGAACCCATTGATGGAGATCATCCATTGGTAGGAATACCGAAAATTGTTTTGTCGCCTCACTTAGGTGCATCTACGAAAGAAGCAAAAGAAGGTGTTAGTAGTGCTATTTGTGAACAGGTTCGTGATTGTTTATTGCATGATAAACTTACCAATGCACTAAATATGCCCATTTCGGACTTTGCAAAACTTAAGGAAATTCAGCCTTTCCTCGATTTGGCTGATATATTAGGCCAAATACAATTCCAGATTGCCAAAGGTCCAATAAGTCACATCTCTATTGAATGTTATGGAACTGCAGATGAGATTAAACCAATTTCTCTCGCTTGCATAAAAGGTTTACTCCAATCCCAAGTTCCAGAACGAATTAATTACATCAATGCTGAGTCAATAGCACAAGAATTAGGTTTGGAAATTGACATCCATTATTCAACAATAAAATCAAGCTATATTAATTTGATTTCCACAAAAGTCACCATTAATAAAACTGTTTATAAATTGGATGGAAGTGTTTTTGATGACCATCGTCCCCGTCTTGTAAATATACTCGGGAGGGAAATGGAAGTAACACCTAAAGGCACGCTAATTTTGGTAGAAAATAATGATGTTCCAGGTGTGATTGGAAATGTAGGAACTTTACTAGGAAATCTGAATATCAATATTGCGGCATATCTGCTGAACAGGAGTGGGGAACAAGGGAAAGCATTCGCAGTAATCCGGGTTGATAACCGTTTAACAGATGATGATTTAAATATGTTATCCAAAATTCAAGATATACAGTCAGTAAACCAGATTCATTTGTCAAATTGAATTCAATAAAATTTTCTATAAACTTTTGTAAATTCAATATTGTTATTTTATAGTTAATACAAAATAATTAGGAAACAAAAATGTCAAAACTCTGGGACGATCTTAAAGAAAATATGAAAGAGTGGAGCTCATCTGCAGTGGAAAAAGCAGAGGAAATGAGTCGCATCGCTATGGCGAAGACAGAGGAAATGACTCGTATTTCCAAGATCAAATTCGAGATTCATCAACTCCAAAGAGAGATGGGACGTAAATACGAGGAATTAGGTCATCTGGCTTATTCCCATACCAAAGAAGATCATATGGCAACATTTTC
>CAZCHA010000012.1:0-24324 GCA_964498175.1 uncultured bacterium | reverse complement strand
AAAAGATTGCCTGGCAATTTTAACTCCAGAATCAATTTCTTGATCAATGTATTTATTCCAATCACTAACAAAAGATGTAGAAGCTCCAATCTTTTTAAAAATCTCATCAAGGTAATTAACTCCACTATTAATCTGTAAACTGACAAACCTTACTAGAAGAGAATCCCATTGATCCAACGCATCAATTGTTGAAATATCTTTAAGATGGATTACAACTTTCTTTTCTTTCTTTTTCTTTTTTCTGAAGAAAGATTCTTTAATTGTTTCAGTTTCTTGAATTATAAAGTAACCATTGCTGGCAAGTCGAAAAAGTGTGGCTAGGATCGCAGTACCTGTCAATTTTTGATAGGTGATAAAATAGCTCACCAATGCAGGATGATGACTTGAAGGAAAATTTAATTTCCCTTCAAAAGTCAATTTTTCAATTCTGTGTTCTCTCCCATATTTAATGGACCTAATAATCACTGCAATTACAGATACTGCCATGAATAAAAATGAAATTATAAGTCCAAATTTCGATCCCAATTCTTTAATGTTAATATTTTCCAGTTCTGTTTCCATTGAAAAAGAACTATCATTTACTATTGGTTCTATGAGATATGTACTGGGGAAAATAGTATTGATTCTTATTCTACTTTTCTTTGAAATATTATCTGCTTCTAAAGTAATGGTACCCCTATTAAAAGTTGTTTGAAGTCTATCTTTGCCCAACCCTGTAGCCTTGTACCAAATATCATTTTTTTGTAACTCTTCTTCAAAATTTTGTTCGATTGTTAATTTTTTCGTTTTTACATCCCAACCCTTACCTAGGTAAGTCCAATGAAACTGAGTATCATTATGACCAATTCTCAAGGCTCCCTTTAATTTATAAGACACAGTAAAAACTTTTTCAGTATCTTCTGCATAATGGAACCACTTTATCCTTATTGATTTTTTTCTATTTTGAATTTTAAAAGTATTTGGCTCTGAATTACTTGAATTAATGTATTCTGTGGCACCCTCGGATACCCGTATATCATAGATTTCTTTAAATAACTTTTTATTGATTTTTAAGTATGTAAATTTATATCTACCCTTAAAATTGAATGTCCGTGTTTCTACAATAGATACAGTACCATCCTGCGATATAATAGAAGAAATCTTTAAGTTATCAATTGTATTAGATCTTGCGAAAACACAAGATAAATTGACTAAGAATAACAGTGTATATTTAATAAACGATTGTGCCATTATATAATTGATGATAACAGTTTTACAGAGTTTTTTCCAAGTCTTATACAAATAAATCTACCCATCCTCCCACAAACAAAAAACCCCGGGTGACCGGGGTTTGATGATGCGTTTCTTCAGTTCCTATATATTTGACATTAAAAGATATAAATGCCTCTACATTCAACATTCAAAACCAATTTTATCTATAAAACTACAATAAAACCCACTAACAAAAACATTGCTGGACAGTTCGTAATTAGGATAAATATATCTAATTTCTATTGAGAGATTTTCTTTTTATAAAATGATATTGACTATTACCGAAGGTCGGAGAAATTTCCAAATTGATCCTGCATCATCCGTCTGTTTGGCAATTCCTTACGAATATAATGGCTCCCAACCAAATTTTTATAACACGCCTACTGGGAGCGCAACTCCGTTTCAACAAAATAATTTTGTTGGGGAAGTAAAAAATAATAAAGGATGCAATGTGATGGTTATTAATCAGAATATTCATTGCACTGGAACCCATACTGAATGCGCTAGCCATATATTAAACCAGGACATTTACATCCACGATGTATTATCCCCAACATTTATCCAAACTAAATTAATTTCTATTACTCCAGAAAAGTGGACGGAAACCGATGAATCGTATCATTGTCCTGTGGATAATAATGATCAGGTAATCACAAAAAAGAAACTTTTAGAAAAACTTCATTATCCTGTAGATGGATTGGTACTACGTACGTTACCAAATCATCAGGAAAAATTGAATCGTAAATATGATTCGTTAAATACGGCATTTCTCACAACTGAAGCTATTTTATATCTGGACGAATTAAATATAAAACATCTGGTTATTGACCTTCCAAGTATTGATCGCACAGATGACAATGGAGAGTTGGGCAACCACCATCATTATTTTGAACGTGTACCACCTTTTGAGAAGACCATAACCGAATTAGCATATATTCCTGATTCAGTTGATGACGGTTCATACTTCATGCTAATCGAAATCCCGGCAATGAGACTGGATGCAGCACCATCTAGGCCTTTCTTATTTAAATTTGAGGAACAATAATGGATCAAGTAAAACCATATCCAAAGCAATATTATCAAGACTATTTAAATCTCGAAAAAATCTTAAACAGCCAACATCTTCTCAGTCAAAAGTATGGTCATTCTGCGCATGATGAGATGTTGTTTATTATCGTGCACCAGGTATACGAATTATGGTTTAAACAAATTTTATATGAACTGGATTCATTGCTTGAGATATTTCATAAGGATGAAATTCAAGAATCTCATATTTCTTGGGGGGCAGCCCGGCTGGAACGTATTATTGAAATCCAAAAAATACTGATTGACCAGATTACTGTTTTGGAAACAATGACACCTATGGATTTTTTAGATTTCCGGGATTTTCTTATCCCTGCATCGGGATTCCAGAGCGTACAGTTTAGAATAATTGAAAATAAACTCGGATTATGTCCCGAAGATCGTTATGCTTACGGAGACACAAATTACCGTTCTTATTTGAATAAAATAGACCAGCAAAAAGTAAGAGAGTCTGAATCACCTCTATCACTTTTTGATTTGATTGAAAAATGGTTGGAGAGAACACCTTTTCTTGATTGGGGCTCCACTTCATTCTGGCATGAATATGAATCAGCTGTTCAGGCAATGTTGAGCAGTGATCGACATCTGATCGAAACCAATGATAAACTTTCGGAAACTGAAAAAGAGAAACACTTGTTAGAATACAATAAAACAGAAGCATCTTTTGGTGCAGTACTGGATTCAAAAGAGCATGCCAAATTAGTAAAAGAAGGGAAATGGCGCTTATCTCATAAAGCGACTCAGGCTGCCTTATTGATATATCTGTATCGAGATCAGCCTATCCTTGATAATCCCTATCAATTATTAACTAAAATTTGTAATGTGGATGAGTTATTCACAACATGGCGATATCGCCATGCACTAATGGTCTCCAGAATGATAGGAAGGAAAATTGGTACTGGCGGATCCACCGGATCTGACTATTTAAATAAAACAGCCGAAAAACACCGTATTTTTAGTGATATCAGTGAATTGACAACATTTTTAATACCCAGGTCAGCTTTACCACAATTACCACAGGAAGTAGCAAATGACCTGGGATTCTTTTATCATGTGAAGCGGAAATAATGGAATTAAGCCTTAAAGGAAATAGAGCCATCGTTTGTGGCAGTACAGATGGAATTGGAAAAGCATCTGCACTATTGATGGCAGAAAGAGGAGCAAGCATTACATTGGTAGCACGCAATAAAAACAAATTAAATACTACTTTAACTGAATTATCCACAGAATATGGCCAAAGTCATTCTAATATTTGCGCAGATTTCAATCACCCAAATGAATTAAAACAAATTCTAGGGGAACATTTGAAAGAAAATAGTTGTACGTACCGGATACTGGTGAATAATTCTGGTGGTCCCCATGGCGGTCCACTGATCGAAGCGAAAGAAGATGAATTTCGCCTGGCCTTTGAGCGATTGCTGATTTGCAACCAGATCTTAGCAAAAGCTGCTGTACCAGGTATGAAAATATTGGGCTCTGGTCGGATTATCAATATTATATCTATGTCAGTCAATCAAGTCATACCAGGTTTAGGTGTATCTAATACAATCCGAGGCGCAGTAGCACAATGGGCAAAAACTCTGGCTCTGGAACTGGGTGGATTTGGAATCACGGTGAATAATATTTTACCCGGGTATACAGCAACGGAAAGACTCCAAGAACTAGCCGAAAATAAAGCTAAATCAATGGGTAAAACGGTAGAAGATATCTATAAAGCTTGGGCTAAAAATACGTCCTTAAGACGATTGGGAAAACCTAAAGAAATTGCCAGTGCAGTTGCTTTTCTCGCATCAGACTCTGCTGGTTATATTAATGGACATAATCTGTCCATTGATGGAGGACGTTTCGGTGCTTGATGATAAAACGGATAGAATTTCAATAGATAACTAGGTTATATCCGGAGAAGGTGGGCGAGCATATGGCAATGCAGATTGTGATAGATCTATAATTAATTCTCCATCATTTAGTACTTTCAAGTGTTTAATTTTTTATTGACTGTTACAATAATTAATTATTAAAATGGTTACTTAATATTTAAACTAGTTGTTTAATAATTAAACTTTAATACTAAATTAAAGGAGAGATGGGTGCCCATATTAGATAGATCTCAAAGGTATAATTTAACTCGATCTACAAATTGGACCTCTGTTCTGGATAGATAAAAAAATTTGGAATATTATTTCTGCGCCCTCCTACTTATGATAGAGGCAGTTCAATAAATATTTATAATGGATAACATGATATCCTTTGGCCAAATATATTTTGACAGGTTTTTTTAACAGACACAAACTATTTTAATGAATACACAATTAATAAATATTCGTTCCCAGAATAAAAATTTAACTTTGCAAAATGGTTCTGTATTGAAGACGTTTCAAATACTTAACTGTTTTTCTTTGGATGAGTCCATGCTGCGAGTTAGAGATATTTGCGAAAAAACATGTATGAACAGATCAACGGTTATTCGATTTATGAATTCACTAATCGAAACAGGGATAGTTGAAAAACATGATGAACAATTTTATAAACTTGGAATAAAATTATTTGAGCTAGGAATAAAAGTTGATGTTCCGAGCTCGTTAGCTATAAAAGCACATCATTATTTGAAAAGGCTTGCGGATTCTGTGCAGGAATCGGCACACATGGTGATACGAGATAAGGTAGAAGTATTATACATTCTAAAAGAAGAGTCATCACAAAGTATTCGAATAGCAACATCATTGGGATCAAAAATGCCAATGTATTGCACAGGGGTTGGCAAAGGAATTCTAGCCTTTATGGATGAAGATTATTTGTCTGTTTATTACAGATATCAAAAATTGAAAAAAAGAACAAAAAATACCCTTACAAATAAAAAGAAATTAAATCTGGAACTAGCATCCATTCGTAAATCCTTTATTAGTATTGATAATGAAGAATTTGCAGATCATTTATATTGTGTAGCTACACCCGTATTTGACTCGAACCAGAATCCCATTGCAGCGATAAGTGTATCGGGACTTAAAGATCGAATGATTTCCAAAAAAAACGTGCTCTATGATGAAGTCTTAGAATCAGGAAAGAGCATTACAAAAGAAATTGGGGGTGAATACCCAAGAATAATTAATAATTCAAATATAGGAGTGGAAAATGGCATTTGACGGTAATGCATTCGTAGATGAAATGAAAAATGAATTAATCTCATCAGGAAGGGGATTGGTGAATGCGACCTGGATTGAAAAAGTTTCGAGAGGTGAAGCAACAAAAGAGGAACTGGTTGGTTGGGCCCGGCAACACTATTGGGGAGTCACCTATCACACACGGAGGTTCTTAAGTGTTTGGGTAGGGCGCATTCCTTATGAAATGACAAATGATGTTATTGATAATATTTCTGAAGAGGTTTTGGGTACTGAACAAAAAAAATTATTTGGTGGTGAAGGCAAGAGCCATTTAGACTGGTTATTTCATTTCACGCGAGCCCTAGGCGCTCCGGATGAAGCTATTACTTCTGCAATTCCAAATGCAGACGCTGTTCTTTCGGAAAGTCTTCTTTTTAACTTTGCCCATCAACGACCTTGGTATGAAATGATTTTTGGCGCATTGATGGCCATTGAAGAACAAATACCCGAAGCCTATACTAAAGTGGTAAAGGGGTTTGAAGAAAACTATACAGATATATTGACACCTGATGACTATAAATTTCATACGGTTCACATTGTAGTTGATGAAGACCATGGTGGTGGCATGGGAGAAATGGCGGAAAAATATCTGGATACAGAGGAAAAACGCCGCAGCGCAAAAGCCTCATATTTTGCTGGTGCAGAATCCGCCCGGAGGTGTTGGGACGCATTTGAAGGTGTAAGCTGGTAAAAATTTCGCATACCAAAACATAGATTAATACTCTATGTATAATTGGTAAACAAAAAAAGGGAGAAAATAATAATGGCAAATATTATACCTGTAGATGAGTTCATCACAGATGAGTGGTATCCTGGGTTTAAACCAGAATATGGTCATTCAGCATGGTGTACTGAACCTATTAATACTTTTAAGAAAGAGGATGAAAAGCGTTTCTGGTTTTTAGACTTTCACTGGCCTAAAGGCTTATCGCCTATGGGAATTACCTTTCTTGAAGACGGCTATTCTTGGTCTACCCAGGCTGCGGCGCAAGGATTACCTTTACCTCCTGGGAAAGGAATTGTCCAGCGCTTGGGCGGAACGCATGTTTATGCATCTGAAGTCCCTGTTACATCAGAATGGGAAATGGGGTTTCGGGGTGCACGAATAGGAAAAAACCTACCACCTTTCCTGCAGAACTTTCCTGATATCTGGAAAGACCGTGTCTGGGAACTGGATATGGGACTGGAATATTTTGAGAATTATGATTCATCCGGGAAATCCCTTCAGGAACTGGGTCAATATCTCATAGATGCTAGAACATTTCATAAGCGTGCCTGGGAAATTCATTTTGAAATGATGTACCCACTGCTTGCGAATTATCTTGGATTCTATGGTGTCTGTGGTGAATTAAACATCGATCCAGGCGAAATATCCAAGTTTCTTCAAGGATACGATACAAAAATCCTTGAATGTGACCGTGGGCTCTGGAAATTAACCGATAAAGCCAAAAATACGGGCATTACGGATATATTTGAATCCAATGATGCTGAAAATCTGAAGGCTGCCTTGGATGGAGATTCCCGTGCTTCCGCATGGATGTCTGACTTTAACACATTTCTAGAGAACTATGGTTACAGAACAGAAGGAATTTCTGACATAAATCTTGCACCCTGGATAGAAGATCCTACATCTCCATTGGGAACGATCAAAACATTCCTGATGAAGGAAGAATCCCATGATTTCGAAGCTGCAAGTAAAGCATCTGTGGAAGAACGGGAAGCTGCTATTGAAGCCGCAAGATCCAAACTTACTACTGAAGAACAGGAAAAGTTCGATGGTGCACTGGGTTCTTGTCAGCATGCCAACTTTGCATGGTGGAATGATGAACACAACTATTACATTGACTTGCGGGCCACTATCCCAATGCGAATGGCTTGTCTTGCGCTCGGTGATGCACTTGATTTTGACCAAAATGATGATACACTGTACCTGTTCTGGCCGGAAATGATGGAAGTTATGAATGGCAGTAAAACGGTTTCTGAATTCACTCATTTGATCAAAGATCGTCGTGATTATTATGATCATTGGGAAGCTAAACGTCCAACCATGCCAAAAGTGCTGGGGTTTATTCCCGAAGAAGTTGCAGATCCGATCATGATCGAGATCTTTGGTATGCATCATCACTTCTTCAATGCCATGAAGGCTGAAGGACAGGACGTCCAAACACTCACTGGTGTAGCTGCTTCTAAAGGTACGGTAACTGGTAAAGCCCGCGTACTTCACAACGCAGGCGAACTGCACAAGATCAAACCGGGCGAAATCTTGGTTTGTGAAGCAACATCACCAAACTGGACACCGGCATTTGGTAAGATCGCAGCTTGTGTTTGTGATGGTGGTGGTACCCTGACTCATGCATCCATAATTAGCCGGGAATATCGTATTCCTTGTGTTGTTGGTGTTGGTCTGGCAACCACAGTAATCAATACTGGTGACGAAATTGAAGTGGATGGCACCAAGGGTGTCGTAACTGTATTCAAGAATCAATAATTGAATACATCGGAAAACCGCTTCATTGTTTGGGTCGATGACCTAGATGATAATGCAATCTCTATAGCCGGGTCCAAAGTGGCCCGGCTTGGGGAGTTGCGAAAAATGGGTATAAAAGTTCCTGATGGGTTTGTTGTTACTACTGACGCATTTTATATGTTTATGAAATCCAATGACCTTGAAAAACAAATATCCCAAAAGGTGCAGTTAATCACAGATGAAAATGATCTGGATCAAGTTGAGATAATCTCTGAAAAGATACGCCATCTCATTGAAGTATCTGAAATACCGAACGACTTGTGTGATGCCATAAAAAATTCTTATCAGGAATTATCATTCAAATGTTCGGATATTAATCTTCCTACAGCAGTTAGATCTTCAGCAACAGGGGAAGACAGTGCTGATTCTAGTTTTGCCGGACAGTTTGATACATATCTTGGAGTAACGGGTAGACAGCGATTAATTGAATCAGTAAGAAAATGCTGGGCCAGTTTATTTACATCTAGGGCATTATCTTATAGATTAAAAAATAATTTGTCTCATGAAAATAGCCCGATGGCAGTAGGGATATTACAACTTGTTCATGCCCGTGTTTCCGGGGTGGCATTTTCAATACATCCTGTTACCGGGTCAAAAGACCGAATGGTTATTGAGGGCAATTGGGGATGGGGTGAAGCTGTTGTCCAAGGGGTTGTTACGCCCGATCATATTGAAGTGGGCAAAACCGACATGCGATTATTAGAGCATCAAATTGCGGACAAACAAATTGTGTCCGCCTTCGATTATGCAGAAGGAATGGTAATTGAACGAAAAATGCCCAAACTGTTCCGGGAAGCACCCATTTTGACAGAAGAAGAAATCACAACAATTTGTAAAACAGTTAGAGATATTGAGGACAAGTATAATTATCCTGTAGATGTAGAATGGGTGGTGGATAAAAACAGACGAGAGGGCGATCCTATAACCATTGTACAAACTCGCCCCGAAACAGTTCATTCTAATGAAGAAAATGAGTCTGCATCAAACAAATGGGACCCTGTGGCTTATGCGACAAAATATGCTTTTAAAGGTTAACTGGTTTCATTTATTCATTCATTTTTAATAATGGAAAGAACCGATCTCCAGCAACAAGCAGCAGATTTATTATGGGAAGCAGAGCAGACTCATACTGCCATTGATCCCTTAACAGAATTGCTTCCTGATCTGAGAGTATCCGATTCCTATTCAGTTCAATTGATAAATATCAGTCGAAAATTGGATATTGGAAGATCGATTAAGGGCCACAAGGTGGGTCTTTCATCTAAAGCAATGCAAAAAATGATGGGTGTGAATGAACCTGATTACGGTCATTTATTAAATGACTTTTTTTACAAAAATGGTGATACAATCAATACAAGAAAATATTTTATCCCCCGTATTGAAGTCGAGTTGGCATATGTTTTGGGAACGACTCTTCCCGCACCCAACTGCACAGTAAAGGATGTTTTGAATGCGACCGAATACATACAGCCGGCTATTGAACTTATTGATAGCCGAATCAAGGATTGGAAGATCAAATTAGTGGATACCATTTCTGATAATGCATCGTCTGCTGGACTGATCATGGGCGGAGATAAAGTTAAAGCAACGAATTTTACTCCAAGATTGGTGGGTGCCAATCTCTCAAAAAATGGAGAGATCATCGCTACCGGAGCCATGGGTGGCGTCTTGAATGATCCAACTATTGCGGTAGCATGGCTCGCAAATAAAATCCATCAATTTGGTGTAACCCTTGAAGCAGGCCATGTAATTTTACCCGGTTCCTGTACGAAAGCATTCGATGTAAATCCAGGAGATCAAGTCGTTGCCGAATATGACGGTTTGGGTAAAATAGATGTGGGCTTTTCATAAGATATGTCTAAAAAATCTGCAGCCATCGTAGGTTCCGGAAATATTGGGACAGACCTGATGTATAAATTGCTTAGGTCTGACCATATTGAGCTCCAATTCATGATCGGGATCGATCCTCACAGTGAAGGGTTAATGCGTGCAAAAAAATCCGGACTGGAAGCATCTCATGAAGGTGTGGATTGGCTTTTATCCCAAAATACGTTACCTGAATTGGTTTTCGAAGCAACGTCGGCTAATGTCCACGTTCGAAATGCACCACGATATAAAGAAGCAGGAATTCACGCTGTTGATCTGACACCAGCAGCGCTGGGGCCATATGTGATCCCACCAGTAAATCTTACAGAACATGTTAACAAGGAAAATGTGAATATGGTAACTTGCGGTGGTCAAGCAACTATACCGATGGTTCATGCAGTTTCTCGTGTTGTGAGTGTGGATTATGCGGAAATTGTGGCCACCATTGCATCAAAATCTGCAGGCCCAGGCACACGGCAAAATATTGATGAATTTACAAGCACCACATCCAAGGGTGTTGAAGTGCTGGGTGGCGCAGGAGAAGGGAAGGCCATTATTATTTTAAATCCAGCTGAACCGCCACTTATTATGCGGGATACGATTTATTGCTCATTACCTGATGGGTTTGATCAGGACGCAATTACAAAATCCATCCATGATATGGAAATTGACGTTCAGTCCTATGTGCTTGGATACCGGCTTATTTCGGAACCACAATATGATGATACGCGGGTGGCTATTTTTATCGAAGTGGAAGGTGCAGGAGATTTCCTGCCGACTTATGCCGGAAATCTCGACATCATGACTGCAGCTACTGTGAAAGTGGGAGAAGAAATTGCAAAATCAATGAATGAAATTGTGAAAGCATGAATTTTTCAGACACACTTGATGTTCGCCTCACGGATACATCCTTGCGAGATGGCTCCCATGCCAAAGCCCATCAGTTCACGGAAGATCATGTAAAAAGTGTGGTCACTGCGTTAGATGAAGCAGGTATGCCTGTTATTGAAGTTACCCATGGCGATGGATTGGGTGGTTCATCATTCAATTATGGCTTTTCCAAGGTCGACGAAATGACATTGATCAAAACCGCGATTGAAGCATCCAAGAAGAGCAAGATCGCTGCCCTAATGCTCCCGGGATTAGGCACCAAGGATGATATCGTAAAATTCAAAGATCTTGGTGGATCCATCATCCGGATTGCAACACATTCTACTGAAGCAGATATTTCGGAACAGCATTTTAAATTGGCCCGGGAAATTGGATTAGAAACGGTTGGTTTTCTCATGATGGCCCACACCGTTTTACCAGAAAAATTAGCCGAACAAGCTAGGATAATGGCAGATGCCGGGTGTCAGTGTGTCTATGTTGTGGATTCAGCCGGAGCGTTGATCCTGGAGCAAACTACAGACCGGGTGGCAGCCCTTGTTGATGAATTAGGCGCTAATATTCAGGTTGGTTTTCATGGTCATCAGAATTTAGGCATTGCAATTGCGAATTCGGTTTGTGCAATTCGTGCTGGTGCTGTACAAATTGATGGAAGTACCCGAAGCTTTGGTGCTGGAGCTGGAAACACGCCCCTGGAAGCATTTGCGGCTATTTGTGAAAAATTAGATTACGAAACCGGTGTAAATGTGCTCAAAATGTTTGATGTGTCGGAAGATGTGGTTCGTCCTGTTATGGATAGTGAATGTGCACTAGATCGTCTTTCATTAATCATGGGATATGCTGGTGTTTATTCCAGTTTTCTAAAGCACGCATACAGAGCTGCGGATCAATATAATGTGTCCGGCGCGGATATTCTATTGGAATGCGGTGATCGGAAATTAGTAGGTGGCCAGGAAGACCAGATCATTCATATCGCTGCAGAATTGGCAATCAAACAAAATGGGATATCCTGATGGATGATGGCGTACCCAGATATGATAAACACATTTTAGTATGCATCAAAGAGCGTGCAGAAGAACATCCACGGGGATGCTGCATGGAAAATGGTGGGATGGATATTCGAAAACGGTTTGTACAATTAGTGAATCAGTACGGATTAAAAGGAAAAGTAAGAGCTAATAAGACCGGTTGCCTGGATGTTTGCGAAATAGGCCCCAATGTGGTGATCTATCCTGATAATATTTGGTATACTGGTGTAAAGGTTGAAGATGTGGATGAGATCTTTGAAAGATCCGTTTTAAATAATGAAGTGGTGGATCGGTTGGTTGCCTCAAAAAAAACATGGGGTAGATGGCGCACACTTCGGGAAGAATCCACACAAAAATTGAAGGCATTGGTTTAATGAATTATCAACATTGGGCTGATTACTTGCACAACGCCGAACGGAATGTGGCTAATGTAGAACCTATTACCAATTCTGAAAAAAGTTTGTCTGTAGAAGATGGATATGAAATTCAAAATAAGGTGATCGGCCGTCGGCTTAAAGATGGTGAAACTATCATTGGTGCGAAAGCAGGGCTTACATCCGTAGCAAAGCAACAGGCTATGGGTGTTAATGAACCGGTTTACGGAATGATCACGAATAAAATGCTACTCAAATCTGGAGAAAAAGCGGATCTGTCCCGGTTTATTCACCCAAGGGTTGAACCGGAGATCGTTTTTACATTGAGCCATGACCTTTCAGGAGATAACTTGACCATAGATGATGTGATAGATGCCACCGAATCCATTTGTTGCGGATTAGAGATCATTGACAGTCGGTACCGGGATTTCCGATTTACTTTGGCTGATGTAGTAGCGGATAATACGTCCGCGGCTGCTTTTGTATTGGGTGAAAAACAGGTGGTTCCTGACTTTGATCTGTCGTTGACCGGATGTTTATTTGAAGTAGATGGCGATGTTGCCGCCACTGCAACGGGGGCTGCAGTTTTAGATCATCCTGCAAATGCGGTTGCACTGTTATCAAAGTGGCTGTATAAGCAGGGGAAAGGTTTGAAAAAAGGATGGACGATCCTGTCCGGTGGATTAACCAATGCGTATCCATTAAATCCGGGTACAACCATTGAAGGAAATTTTGCACATTTAGGATCGGTATCGGTCCAATCATAGGAGAAATCATTATGCCGTTAATTCAAATCCATTTAGCCGAAGGTAGAACCAAAGAACAAAAAAAAGAACTTATGACCGGTATCACTGATCTTACTGAAAAAGTGATTGGCGCACCACGAGACTCGATCCGTGTTTGGATTAATGAATTCCCAGATACGGATTATATGGCTGGTGGGGAATTATTGAAGGAAAAAAGAGCTAGATTAAAAAAAGGTAAATAATGAAACACATTCCCCATTTTATTAATAATAAACCATTATTCTCTCAAGGTGATAAAATCTTTGAATCTGTCAATCCAGCTACGCAGGAAGTATGGGCACAAATAGCCCATGGTGGGACAACAGAGGTAGACCTGGCTGTGGAGGCCGCTAGAAAAGCATTCGATGAAGGTCCATGGCCTAAAATGACTGCAAAAGAACGTGCTAAAATTCTTTATAAACTTGCTGACCTGGTGGAAAAGAATATCGATGAACTGGCTCAAACAGATACTATGGACATGGGAAAACCAATTATGCAATCCAGATCGAAGGATATCCCAAGAACTGTGGATAACTTCCGCTTTTTTGCCGATTATATAAAATTATCTGAAAATGAATCCTTCCCAATGTCGGATCATTATCATATATACACCCGTTATGATCCTGTTGGAGTTACGGCTGCGATATCACCATGGAATTTCCCAATGATGCTGGCTTCCTGGAAAGTCGCACCAGCACTTGCATTTGGGAACACAGTAGTTCTAAAACCTGCTGAACAAACACCTGTCTCTTGCTATAAAATGGCTGAATTGGCAGCAGAATCTGGAGTTCCAGAAGGCGTATTTAACATTGTCCATGGGTTTGGTCCTCAAGATGTGGGCGAATATTTAACAACTCACCCAGATATTGATTTGGTTACATTCACAGGTGAATCAAATACAGGCCGCGCTATTATGAAAGCGGCTTCTCCTACACTGAAAGGTCTCAGTTTTGAACTAGGTGGGAAAGGCGCAAATATTATATTTGAGGATGCAGATTTGGATGAAGCGGTTGATTGGTCAATTAAGGCTATATTTACCAATGCAGGTCAAGTTTGTCTGGCAGGTTCTCGTTTGTATGTCCAAAAGGATATTTATAAAGAATTCTTAAGTCGTTTTCATATAAAAACAGAACAGATGGTTGTTGGAGATCCCATGGATCAAAAGACAGAAATAGGTCCCCTGTCTTCCGAAGAACATTATAAAAAAGTTGTCGGCTATCTGGATTTAAAAGAAAAAGAGGGATTCACTATCCTTTGTGGTGGAAAAGGGAAAGGCTGGTGGGTAAAACCAACCATACTTACCGGTGTGAAAAATAATATGCGTGTTTGCCGAGAAGAAATATTTGGTCCAATAGTTGGAATACAATCCTTTGATACAGAGAAGGATGCCGTGCAACTTGCAAATGATACCAATTATGGGTTAAATGCCATGCTTTTTACTGAAAATGTAAGAAGGGCGCACCGTGTCGCTGCCCAGTTAAGGGCGGGAACCGTGTGGGTTAACTGTTTTTTTATTCGAGATTTGCGTGCTCCTTTTGGGGGTTTTGGTGATTCAGGGATAGGACGTGAAGGTGGAAAATACAGCAAAGAATTTTTTACTGAACCAAAGGCAGTGGTTATGCAAATATAGGAGTGTTTAAGAATGAGTATTTATCGATTAGGCCATATTGAAGCCCGCGTTCCAGATTTAGAACTTGCAGCAGCTTACTACACAGAAGTATTAGGCTTAATTGAGGTTGCCCGGCAAGGTGATCATGTATATCTGAAAGGTTGGGATGAACATGACCATCATTCTGTTATTCTTACTTATGCACCCCGTTATGGTGTGGAGCATATTGCTTGGAAGTGTGACGATATTGATGATCTCCAAAAATATGAAAATAAATTAGAAAAGTACGGATGCCACATAGAACGGATCCCTGCAGGACAGGAATTGGCCATGGGTGACGGACTTCGATTTGAAACACCGTCTGGCCATGTGATGGAATTGTACCATGAAATGGAAAAAGTGGGGAATGGTCTACCTAAATTGAATCCGCCTCCGGTACGGGATGACCTGGTGGGTATTGCACCCCCGAGGTTGGATCATACATTACTATTAGCTGAAAATGTAGGAGATGCCGGACGATTCATGCAGGAGGCGTTGGACTTTCGCATGACGGAACAATTGGTGAATGGAGAAGGCCATCAATTGATCGTCTTCCTTGAACGAAGCCATACACCGCATGATGTTGCATTTGCCACTGGAACAGATGGTGGATTGCATCATTTTGCCTTTCATTTGGATAGTTGGATGGATGTTGGGAATGCTGCCGATACCCTGACCTTGAATGGAATTGAGATCGATATTGGTCCCACACGGCACGGATTAACCCGCGGGCATACCATTTACTTTTTTGATCCATGTGGAAACCGGAATGAAGTCTTCAGTGGCGGCTATTATGTAGACCCGGATTTCGAACCGATTACTTGGACTGAAGATCAATTTGGAAAAGCGCTATTTTATTATGAAGGCCGCATTAACGAACAATTTGTAAATAGACATACCTAATGTCAGAGAAATTCCCAGATACCCGTACTGAAGCGCCTGCCTATCTGACGCGTTATTTAGAGCGAAAAAAAATTGGATCTATTTCAAAACCTAAAGATAATGAGGAAGATCCAACTTGGGTCACTCGGGCTCGAGAAAAAGCCGAAGCTCGTGCTAGCCAGGAAATGGAATTAGACCAGGCACCACCGATTCGTTCTGAAGGCTATGCGCGTGTAACCGTAAGTCCCAGAGAATTAGTTTTTCCAGATTCATTTCGGGAAAGAATGGCAGGGACTGTTGATGTACGCTTGATTCGTCATGGTGAAACACAAGGATACGGCACCAATGCGGGATTAACTCAATTAGGTAAATGGCAGGCGCATCGTAAGGGACAAAACCTGGCACGTGGGCTAAAGGATGAATCCAAAGCAGTCATGATTTCTGCAGATACTGCAAGGGCAAGTGAAACGGCCTTGAGCGTTCAGGAAGGATTGAACCAAGGTATAGCGCGATATAATATTGAAAATGTGGAAATTGTGGATGTTGTCCCTATGGACAATTTCAGGAATCTTCAAGTCTGGTGTGATGGTGAAGAGAAAGATCCAACTAGTGCCTTTATAAAGTATGATACAGTATTGGAAGAATATGAACGGAATAAATCCGGTGATCGACCCGGGTGGCTGGATGAAATTGACCGTTTTTGGAAAGTGCAAGCCGGTGGTGGAGATCCTATCATGTATTGGTTAAACCAGCCATTACAATTCTTTGAACCTCCTGCTATTGTAGTTCGTCGATTCTGGCGCGGAATTTTTAAACTAATAAAAAAAAATACAGATAATTTAAATTTGCGGGTTTTCATTTGTACCCATTCGGGTCCAATTCGAGCTTTAGCGACTTCTGCAGTTGGGCATGATCCAGGTGAGCCACATAACTTAGAAGATGTACGGATTCGGGTCTTTCCAGATAAAGAACATGCAATTTTGACCTTCCGAGGAAGGGGAACAGAAATTGAAGTCCCTATTACGAATACACCGTCTTGGTTCGATCTAAAGAATAAAGATTAACGGTTTTTGACTCTCAGTTCATTTTTTTAAAAGCATAGTACCGTTGGAAATCCCTTAAAAGAAACATCTGTAAATGAAATATTCTGGGTTGATGCTTGATTTTGGTGGAGTTATTCTGAAAACTCCATTTGAAATGCATCGGTTGGTTGAAAAGAAACTAAACTTTAAAGAAAATACCCTTAACTGGTATGGTCCATTTGAACCTAAATCAGATCTATTATGGTTAAAGATGCAGGCAAATAAAATTTCAGAACAGGACTATTGGCGAGAAAAATCTAGACTTATTGGTAATCTGATTGGAAAGCGGTGGACCCTAAGAGATTACATGACCTGTTGTTATCATGGCTTTCAAGAGAGCGACATCATACGTAAAGAAGCTAGGGAAGCCATTATAAAGGTAAAGGAGAGTGGCCTTTCTGTTGGGATTTTAACTAATGAAATTGAATATTTTCATGGTAAGGAATGGATGGATGCGCTGGACATACTCAAAAATGTGGAATACCTTGTTGACGGTTCCAGAACAAAGGTGTTAAAACCTAATTACCGGGCATACCAATTTGCGATCGAGTCCTCCGGACTTAATGCCAACGAAATCATATTTATCGATGATCAAATACGCAATGTTAATGGTGCGAAAAAATCAAGGTTACATGCGCTTCATTTTGATGTTACTGAACCTGCCCAGGCTTTCAAGATTGCTTTGGATCTACTTGGTGTTTGTTAATTGGCTCTTAAGAAAAATCAATTACGCTTCCTAGCCAATAAGTTGATTACAGCAAGATCCAAAAAAATTCCTATTCCGGCCTTATCCAATGAATATAGTTTTTCAATGGAGGATGCGTATAGAATTCAGCAACTAATCACAGAACACAAAATAAGAAAAGGTCAAAAAATAATTGGCTGGAAACTAGGTTATACATCATTGGCAATGCGGGAACAAATGAATGTTTCAGAACCCAATTTTGGACCTTTGCTGAATAGTATGATCTTATTTTCAGGATCAAGTATTTCAAAAGAGTTAGTACAACCCAAGGTTGAACCGGAAATTGCAATAAAATTTGGGAAATCACTCTCTGGTTCGGTTACTTTTGAGGAGGTTGTCGATGCAGTTGAATCTGCTTATGGAGCATTGGAAATCGTGGATTCGGTTTATGATTCCTATAATTTTAAAATAGAGGATAATACAGCTGATGGATCTTCAGCAGCCCAATTTGTTCTAGGTCCAACTATCGAAAAAATATCACTTGAAAAAACTGAAGTAGTTTTCTTTAAAAATGGAAATATTGTTGATACGTGCAAAGGATCTGCCGCCTCCGGGCATCCATTGAATGGGATTCCATGGTTAATCAAATCTCTGGGAAAAAATGGATCTCGAATCGAAGCCGGTCAAATTGTTATAACAGGTGGGCTAACTTCAGCAGTGGACATACGAAAAGGCGATCATATACGCGCCATTCTAGAAGGCTCAAAGGAGGTTGAAGTTTACGGTTATGAATAAAATTATTATCACTGATGATTGGGAACCTGAAGCATATCTTTTTGACTTTGAGGGTACTCTAGTAACTTTTGAATGGAACCTCACAAAAGGAATATCAGCAATATTGAATGAGATAGAATTAATTGGATATTCAATGAATTTGTTTGAAGGTAGTCCTTCTTATGTTGATATTCATAAAGTGGCTTCTGTTATAAGCGAGCATGATGATGAATCAACCATAATGAATATCATATCTGAAGTTTTTGATCAATTCGATGCAGATGCTTTATCTAGATGGAAATTATATAAAGATGCTAAACAAACTCTGAATAAACTGAAGAAAAATGGTAAACTATTGGGTCTGGTCTCAAATGTTGGTTCAAAGGCAATCAACTCTGCTATTAATAAACATGAGCTTGATGATATATTCGAAATTGTTATCACTCGCAACCATGTTAGCAGACTCAAACCAGATCCGGAGGGTTTGCTGATGGCGGCAAATTCACTTAAAATTGATCCAGATTCGATATTATTTACCGGTGACTCCTATGATGACCTGGGTGCAGCCAAAGCAGCGAACATGAAAAGCTGTTATCTTTCTGGTGGACAGGATGAAATCAATGTTGATGATGGTATCCAACCGGATTTCATCATTAATAGATTGAAGGAATTAATTATTTAGGAATTAGAAATATAAGTTTTAAAAGAATTTGAGAAAAAGAATGAATCAAATTATTGTATATTAAAAAAGGAAAAACGCTCAAAATTTTTATGAAGTCATCGAAGGCACCTAAACCAGTTGGTGCATATCCCCATAGCCGCAGAATTGGAAATCTTCTTTTTCTTTCAGGCATTGGTCCTCGAAAGCAAGGTTCAAATGTAATCCCTGGTGTCGTGGTAGATGGACAGGGGAATATTGTAGCCCATGATATTGAAGAACAATGCCACTCCGTTTTTCAAAATGTAAAAATCATCCTGGAAGAAGCAGGGAGCAGTTGGAATAATCTTATTGATGTCACAGTATTCTTAACGGATATGAAGGGAGATTTCGATCGGTATAACCAAATTTATGCTGATTATTTCACAGAAAATCAACCCTGCAGAACTACAGTTGAAGTCATATCATTGCCTACACCCATCGCAATTGAACTTAAATGTATAGCAACCATTGATTAGGAGACTTTTATGTCTTTGACACCCCCACTTAACTTTGAAAATTGGATCGATGAAAATCGACATTTATTAAAACCTCCTGTAGGAAACAAGGTGGTTTATAGTGGAACTGATTTTTTAATTATGGTTGTAGGCGGCCCAAATTCCCGTAAAGATTATCATGTGGACCCGGTTGAAGAATTTTTTTACCAGATTGAGGGTGATATGCTCCTTAAAATTATTGAAAATGGGCAAATGCTTGATATCCCAATCAAAGAAGGGGAAATATTTTTACTCCCAAAAAATATTCCCCATTCTCCGCAGCGGTTTGAACATACAATCGGTCTAGTAGTGGAATATCAAAGAGAAGACGGCGCTTTAGACGCATTCCAATGGTACTGCGACGACTGTGAGTCTTTGCTCCATGAAGTAACATTAGACTTGGAAGATATCGTTTCACAGCTTCCGCCCTTATTCGAACAATATTGGAATAATTTAGGGAATAGAACCTGCGGTGAATGTGGGGCAATCCAGCAGCCCCCCCCTAATTAAGGCAGCATTTGAAAATAGATATACATACCCATATTCTGCCAAAGGAATGGCCGAATTTGAAAGAAAGATACGGATACGGAGGATGGATTAGCTTGGATCATCATAAAACCGGCTGTGCTCGCATGATGAAAGATGAACATTTTTTTCGGGAAGTGGAATCAAACCTATGGGATTCCAGTGTTCGAATAAATGAAAGCAACAATCATGGAGTTGATGTTCAAGTATTATCAACTGTTCCGGTCATGTTCAGTTATTGGGCAAATATCGATGATGCTTTGGATCTATCCAAATTACTGAATGATCATATTTCGTCTGTAGTAGATGAATCTCCAAAAAGGTTTATTGGACTAGGTACTATTCCCCTTCAGGATCCTAATAAATCAATCAAAGAATTAGAACGGTGTTCTAAAATGAATCTGGCTGGTGTCCAGATCGGCTCCAATGTAAATGGTAAAAACTTAAATGAAGCTGAACTGTTTCCGATGTTCGAAGCCGCTTCCGATCTTGACATGTCAATCTTTGTTCATCCTTGGGAGATGATGGGCGAAAATGATATGAAGAAATACTGGCTGCCTTGGTTGGTGGGTATGCCAGCAGAAACCAGTCGAGCTATATGCTCCATGATTTTTGGAGGTATATTCGAACGTTTACCAAATCTCCGAGTTGCTTTTGCGCATGGAGGTGGTGCATTTCCGGTTACTTCAGGTCGTATCCAACATGGATATAATGTTCGCCCTGATCTGTGTGCGGTAGACAACCAAGTTGATCCAGCGAACTATCTTGGTAGATTTTGGGTGGATTCATTAGTACATGATGCGGACACATTGGATTTTTTACTGAATAAAATAGGTTCGGACAGTATTGCATTGGGGACGGATTACCCATTTCCCCTTGGCGAACTTGAACCAGGGAAATTGATTGAATCTATGAGTCTTTCTTCTGAGCAAAGAGATAAATTGCTATTTAGAAATGCTCTGGAATGGCTTGGTTTGTCGATTAACCTATTTTTGTGACATATAAAAATTCTAGAATATTTGCGGAAACTCTGGATCAGGATGATCCATTGGGAGCATATCGGGAAAAATTTCATTACCCGAAAAATAAAAATGACAATGACTTAATCTATTTTTCTGGCAATTCCCTTGGGCTCCAGCCTAAATCAGTCCGAACTTTTGTTGAAAATGAACTTGATGTCTGGGAAAAAAAGGGATTGCTTGGTCAGCATAGCCGGTGGAAAAATTTCCATGAAAGACTCCTGGAAAACACTGCCAGGATGGTTGGAGGAGATCCATCAGAAGTTGTGGTAATGAATGCTTTAACAGTCAATATTCATTTCCTGTTAATCTCATTTTATCAACCCACTGAAACCAGAAAAAAAATTATGATCGAAAACGGGGCATTCCCATCAGACCAATATGCCATCAAATCCCAAATAGAATTTCATGGTCTTTCCCCCCTAGATACATTAATTGAATTGACCCCAAGGGAAGGTGAATCTATCCTTAGGACTGAAGATATCATAATAGCAATAAAGGATGCAAACCAAGAGTTGGCTACGGTTATGTTTGGTAACCCGAACTACTATACAGGGCAAGTTTTTGATATGCAAGCCATTACGAATGCTGGCCATGATGTGGGGGCATTTGTTGGTTTTGATCTTGCTCATGGCACCGGCAATCTGTTAATGAACCTGCATGACTGGGATGTTGATTTTGCCGCCTGGTGTTCTTACAAGTATTTGTGTGCCGGACCAGGTGCACCAGGTGGTATATTTATTCATAAAAGACATCATGATTGGACAAATCACAGGTTTGCAGGGTGGTGGGGTCAGAATAAAGAAACTCGATTCAATATGGGGCCTGATTTTGACCCGATTAAAACAGCTGAAGGTTGGCAGGTCAGCAATGCGCCTGTGATGGGTATGGCACCATTATTGGCGGCAATGGATATTTTTGATGAAGTGGGGATGAATGCTATTCGTAAAAAAAGTGAAAAATTAACGGGGTTTTTAGAATATTTAGTCATCAAGATTTTACCGGAAGTAACAATTATTACCCCCGAGAACTCTACAGAACGGGGATGCCAGTTATCACTTGTAGTGCCTGGCGGGAAAAAAATTTTCGATGATCTATCTAATCGGGGCGTAGTATGTGATTGGAGAAATCCAGATGTAATACGAGTTGCGCCTCATCCGTTGTTTAATCGATATACTGAAGTATATGATTTTGTTATAATGTTAAAGCAGATTCTTGCTGAATAAAGAAAAGATCACATTAATCGGTGCTGGTTTGGCAGGACCGCTCCTGGCAAATTATATGGCACAGAGAGGTTATGTTGTAACAATTATTGAAAGTCGACCGGATAGGAGAAAGGTACCTATATCCGCAGGACGATCTATCAATCTAGCGCTGTCAGCCCGGGGTATCCATGCTCTCAAAGAGATCGGCCTCTACGATAGAATTAAACCTATTACCATCCCTATGAAAGGAAGGATGATTCATGACCTGGATGGGACTACTCATTTGCTGCCATATGGACAAACAGATAATGAGATTATCTTTTCCGTTTCTAGAGCACAGTTAAATATGGAATTGATGACTCTGGCGGAGGAATCAAAAAATGTAACCATCCTTTTTAACCATAAACTGGTCTCAGCTGATTTTGACCAAAATAAACTCTATCTTAAGATATTAGATACAAATTCTGATAAGGAATTATCATTTAGCAGGGTTATCGGCTGTGATGGGTCAGCCTCAGTTCTCAGAGAAGCTATAATAAAAAAAACTGCTGTGAAATATGTAAAAAAACCATTAGGTCATGGTTATAAAGAATTAACAATACCACCATCAAAATCGGGAGATTTTCAGATTGAATCTAACGCTCTGCATATTTGGCCTAGGGGGAATTACATGCTTATTGCTCTACCCAATAAGGATTATTCTTTTACCTGCACTTTATTTTTGCCTGTAGATTGTGATGTTTGTTTTGAAACTTTAAACACCGAAAATGATATTATACATTTGTTTGAATCACAATTCCCAGATGCCATAGAAATGATGCCTACGCTGATTAAAGATTTTCAAAATAACCCAACAGGTGACCTTGCTTCTGTATATTGTAACCCATGGCATTTCCAGGATAAAGCATTGCTTTTAGGGGATGCAGCACATGCAGTTGTACCATTTTTCGGCCAGGGAATGAATGCATCATTTCAAGACTGTTCAATTTTGGCCAGACTCATAGACAGAAATGAAAATAACTGGCAAACCATTTTTGATGCTTTTTCATCTACACAGGTAGAGAATGGGCATGCCATTGCAGATATGGCAATTGAGAATTATATCGAAATGCGTGATCATGTGAATAATATAGAATATAAAAAAAGGAGAACCTTGGAATTAAACCTGGAGCGAATGTATCCCAACCAATTTATACCGAGGTATTCTATGGTGGCTTTCCATCAAATTCCTTATTCAGAAGTATATGAACGAGGCGAAAAGCAGTTTATGATTATTAATGAATTACTAAAATTAGATCCATCAGGAAAATTGATTGATAGAGAATTAGTAAAAAAAATGTTACCTAAGTCTAATTTGAATCTATAAATATCAAGAACTCATCCCATTAGGGAACAATACTTTCGTGAGGGTAATATTCAGTAATCATTACTCTATTTATAATAATAAGCAATCCTCTACTGCATCTAAAGCTTAAGAAAGTCAGATAACTATAGCGGCGCCATGAAAGTTTTGTAGCTTATATTGTAGGTAATCCTTCCAGTGCTTTTAAGCTTTCAGCCACTTCATCATTTGTCATAGCATGATCTTCCAGACCCCCACTTAGGAATTGAGTATAGGCAGACATATCAAAATATCCATGCCCAGAAAGGTTAAAAAGAATAACTTTTTCTTCGCCAGACTCACGGGCTTCAATTGCATGTTTTACCGCACCATGTACTGCATGACTAGATTCCGGTGCGGGAACAATACCTTCTGTTTTTGCAAAAGCAATAGCAGACTCAAAGCAATCTATTTGGCCATAGGCTTCTGCTTCCATAATGCTATCTTTTACCAATTGACATAACAGAGGCGCATCTCCATGGTATCTTAGACCACCGGCGTGAATTGGTGGAGGAACGAACTTATGACCAAGAGTATACATTGGGGATAGAGGTGTTAGCTGAGCAGTATCTCCAAAGTCATAACGGAATTCACCTTTTGTAAGGGTTGGGCATGATGCAGGTTCTGCAGCGACAAAACGAATATCTTTCCCATTTATTTTATCTCTCACAAATGGAAATGATAATCCAGCAAAATTACACCCTCCACCGACACAACCAATTATGATATCTGGAAAATCCCCAGCAATTTCCATCTGTTTCGCGGCTTCTTGGCCAATGACAGTCTGGTGAAGCAGAACATGGTTCAGTACTGAACCAAGAGCATAACGAGTATCATCCCTTGTAGCGGCATCTTCCACTGCTTCAGAAATAGCAATCCCAAGACTACCTGGTGTATCAGGAGTAGTTTCTAGAACTGTTCTTCCTGCATTTGTATCAGTTGAAGGGCTGGCAACAATCTCTGCACCAT
>CAZCHA010000011.1:6947-25012 GCA_964498175.1 uncultured bacterium | reverse complement strand
GTCCGCAATTTGCCATTTATGATGTTCAGGATCAGTTAGATTTATTAAAAGTTGTCCTGAAAGAATTGAATATTCCTAAGGATATGTTACCGCCAAATCATGCACGGAGCCAGATAAGTTATTTAAAAAATAAAATGATCACCCCCAGTATGCAAGCCCGCAAAGCTCGGACGATTCTTGAAAAAAAAGTTGTGGACGTTTACAGCTCATATCAAAAAGCACTTCGTGAAAATGAAGCTTTAGATTTTGATGACCTTTTGCTTTATCCTTTAGAACTGTTTGATAAACATCCAAAAATACTCAAAAAGTACCAGAACAAGTGGAAATACATTTTAGTTGATGAATATCAGGATACCAACAGACCACAATACTTTTTTCTTACACGGCTTTCTGAAATGAATCAACAAATCTGTGTGGTGGGGGATGATGATCAATCTATATACGGGTGGCGTGGCGCTGATTTATCAAATATTCTGGATTTTCAAAAATTTTTCCCTAGTTGCAGAATTTTTACATTAGAAAAAAATTACCGATCCACTCAGCAAATTCTAGATGCCGCCACATCTGTAGTTACCCATAATGATCGTCGTGCTAAAAAGAATTTAGTATCGACCAATGGTTCTGGAGATTTGTTGGGATTAATGGAAATTCGTGATGAATTAGAAGAAGCAGATGCCGTTATTTCAGCATTAGAAAAAGAGATTAAACTCAACAAACGAACTTTTTCTGATTTTTCAGTTCTCTATCGAACCAATGTGCAATCCCGTGCATTGGAGGACAGTTTCCGAAGGATGGGAATTCCATACAACATTGTTGGAAGCATTCGATTTTATGACCGGAAGGAAGTGAAGGATGTTTTGGCATATTTACGATTAGTGATCAATTTGAAAGATACCATTTCACTTAGAAGAATTGTGAATTTTCCACCGCGCGGTATTGGAATGAAAACAATTGACAAATGTGTCCAGCAGGCGGGAATCGACAAGATTGAATTATTTGATGTTTTGAAAAATGCGGATAAGTTGGCAATCCGTGGAAAACAAACAGAATCTCTTACATCATTTTATGAATTGATTAAAAAATATCATGATTTAAGAAATAAACTTAGTGCCAGTGAACTCTCTCGGAGCCTGATAGAAGAGGCAGGCATACTTAATTTATTTAAACAATCACAATCTCCTGATGATCGGGAAAGATTTGATAATGTGACTGAAGTATTGAACAGTATTGATGAATTTTGCCAAAAGCGTCCGGACTCAACTTTAAGCGATTTCCTTGAAGAAGTATCTTTACTTTCTGATATCGATCATTGGAATGATTCCGATAACCGGGTGACACTCATGACGGTTCATTCATCTAAAGGATTGGAATTTCCTGTCGTATTTGTAGCTGGATTGGATGACGGACTTTTTCCATTATACAATGCATTGGAAACAAAAGAAGGGCTAGAAGAAGAACGGCGTTTATTCTATGTAGCATTGACGCGGGCACAAGAACGGGTATTTCTTTTATATGCAACAAATCGCCGTCGTATGGGTGGCGAAAATGTTATGGGGATGCCAAGCCGATTCATTAGTGAAATTCCAAATGATTATTTGGAACGAATCGAATTTCAATCTGCTTTAACCCGACGTGTAGTAGGTGGCTCTCTTCAAAAAAGAACAAAAATTGCCATAACACGAACTGTGACAACATTTGATGATTTTAAAGTGGGTGATATGGTTGAACATTCTATCTTTGGAACAGGGAAGATCGTGGTCTTGAGCGGCACTGGAGAAAATCAACGCGTAGGTGTCATCTTTAAGGATGGAACAAAAAAGAAACTAATTGTCAAATATGCAAACTTGTCTAAGATCAGTTAGCAGATACATTGTAAGGTGAGTTAACGGCTTACCATTCATCGACAAACCCCTAATAAAACTATCGTATAATTTTTCTATTTAAATCATCATTTATTTAATGTAATATCTGAATGAGACTCATTCTCAAAAAGGAATAATGAACGATTCAACCATTCAAATTTTAAAAGATATCCTTCGTAAAGAGGGGTTAAGATATACTAAACAACGCCAAGCCGTTTGGGATGAGATTCAAAACAGCCAAGAACACCGGGATGCAGAAGATATTTATATGTCTATCCGAAATAATGGCGTGAATGTTTCCAGAGCCACTGTTTATCGAACCATAGATGTTTTAGTCAAAAATCGAATGGTAAGAAAAATGGACGTGGGTGATGGTAGAAATCGCTATGAACCACGATTGGATGACGCACACCATGATCATATGATTTGTCTCGAAACAGGGAAGATCATTGAGTTTTATAATGAAGAACTGGAAGATCTTCAGGTAAAGATTGCCGAAGAAAATGGATATATGTTGGTTCGTCATACCCACCAATTGTTTGTAAAACCTCTTAAAAAATAAATCATGACACTTCTTGATCTTGCACCATCCCAGGTGGGCCGGATTATTTCTTTAGGTGGAAACCCTGAATTTATTTCACGCCTTATGGAAATGGGATTCCATGAGGGAATAAAGGTTCGAATGATCCAGAAAATGCCTCTCAATGGTCCTATAAAGATTCGAATTCGAAACGGGATCATTTCACTTCGTCATAACGATGCTGGCAATATTACGGTACGATTAAATGCCTGAAGCAAAAGCATCTATCGCACTTTTGGGAAATCCCAATTCTGGTAAAACTGCCCTGTTTAACCTTCTCACCGGATTGAATCAAAAGGTCTCTAATTATCCCGGCGTAACCGTAGAACAAACCACCGGGATTGCTCAAATTAATAATACACCTGTGACGATTATAGATTTACCGGGGACATACAGCCTTGTTCCGGAATCTCACGATGAAGCCATTGTAGCTGAAGAATTTGGGAAATGGGCTAAAGGTGAAAATACACCTGATTGTATTATTTCGGTGGTTGATGCCACCAATTTGATGCGGAATCTTTATTTGACCACCCAACTCTTGGATTTAGGAAAACCTGTTATAGTTGCTTTAAATATGATAGATCTGGCACGTAAAAAATCAATTATGATTGATTCTGAGAAATTGAAAAATGATCTTGGGGTATTTTCTGTCATACCTGTTTCGGCTAGATTGAACGAAGGTATCGATGATTTAAAAAGAAGCATTACTCAAGTCATGGATTATAACAATGAAACACCTACAGTTTTCCCAATTCCGGAACCGATTCAAAATGCTATTTCCCCTATACAAAATTGGTATCAGGACACATTTAAATTTTCTAAAATATTATCTCGCTCTTTTGCAATTCGCACGGCAACTATTGGTACTGCCCAAGGAATAGAGCAACCGGATTCTCAATTGGTCAATGCTTGTAAAATGGATCTGAAAAAGATTGGATTCCCACATGAAACATTGGAACCGACCCTACGCTATCATTGGCTGGATCAAGTTGTGCCTGCATCAGAAATTCCAATAGAAAAAAAGTCAAATAGTGAAAAATCAGATGAAATATTGACCCATACCTGGGGTGGGCCATTAATCTTCATAGGATTATTGGCTTTTATATTTCAAGTTATTTTTTCGTGGGCCACTGTACCAATGAATATGATAGATGTTGGTATAGCCCGATTGGGTACTTGGCTCGCACATCATTTACCAACCGGATTATTGAGTGACTTACTGGTAGAAGGAGTCATCGGCGGGGCAGGAGCTATTCTAATATTTTTACCCCAAATATTAATTCTTATTTTTTTTCTGACTATGTTGGAAGATTCTGGGTACATGGCTCGTGTTGCTATTATGATGGATAAAGCCATGACCAAGGTGGGGCTACATGGCAGATCTGTTTTACCCCTCATGAGCGGTTTTGCATGTGCAATTCCCGGGATTATGTCCACTCGAAATATCGATAGTTGGAAAGAAAGGCTCGTGACAATTATGGTTTTACCACTGATGAGTTGCAGTGCCCGGTTACCTGTTTATACACTTATGATAAGTGCCTTTATTCCTGAAATGGAGGTATTCGGTATTTTTGGCTTGCAAGGCCTCACCATGGTGTTAATGTATTTTCTTGGAACCGTAACAGCAATGATCTTGGCAGTCTTTTTTAGTAAATGGATCAAAACAGAAAGGAAATCCTCCTTCATTATGGAATTGCCGCCCTATAGAATTCCTCTAATGAGATCAGTTTTTCGACAGGTTTATAATCGAGGTAAACTCTTTGTAACGGATGCTGGGAAAATAATAATGGCCATTTCCATTGTTTTGTGGTTTTTGGCATCATTCCCTAAAATAGATTCAAGTGCCGATGAAACAAAATCTATTCATTCCAGCTATGCTGCTGATATAGGGAAAGCCATTGAACCCGTGATAGCGCCGTTGGGATTTGACTGGAAGATCGGCCTTGGACTAGTGACATCTTTCGCAGCACGAGAAGTTGTCGTAAGCACTTTAGCTACAATCTACAATGTAGAAAATGATGGGGAAGATATGATTTCCTTATCCGATGCTATGAAACGAGATAAGGATCCTGATACTGGGAAGTCTATTTTTACACCATTGGTAGCCTTGAGTCTCATGGTCTTCTATGTGTATGCCGCACAATGTATGGCTACATTTGCCATTGTAAAACGGGAAACTAATTCCTGGAAATGGCCTGTTTTTATGGTGATTTACATGACAGGGCTGGCCTATTTTAGTTCACTCATTGTGTATCAGGGCGGATTGATGATGGGATTCTCATGATCCAGGAAATCATTGGCGGTCTTATATTGATTGCTGCAGTTGTCATGATTGCAAATCGATTCAAAAAACAGGTAACGGTGGGTGAAGGCAATCATCAATGCGATGATTGTTGATCAGATTAGACCTTTTTCTCCATTAATATTGAATGGGATTTTGATCGATGGGTTTCTTTGTATCCTAGTTTTTTATATAGTTTCTTTGCAATATCGTTTTTTGGAACAATATTTAAAGAAAAAGTTTTACATCCCAAAATTTTGCCTTGATTTTCAATTGCATTGACCAATTTTGTGGCTAAGCCACATTTTCGGTTTGACGGGGCAATAAATAGATGGAATAAATGGGCGTTATCTTCAATGACCCTCATACTTATATGGCCAATGATCCAATCGTCTTGTTTTAGTACAATCGTCGTCGTTTTATCCACCATGTCAGCATAGGAAACTGAAACCCATTTTTTAAATTTGAATGGAAAAGAAAGATTAGGTGAAACAAAGTTTAAGGTTTTTGGACTCTGAAACCAGTTTTTTAAAACAGCTTCCATGATACGGCAATCTTCTTTCCGTGAATATGAGATTTCTTCTAAAGTATATTCTTGCTCGGCCATAGGTGAATTTACCTGTGTTTAACTACTTGACTCTATCAAGATTATCTTGAAAAATTAATACATGAAGAAAGCACTAACTCCCATCGAAAAGTTTAAAGAAGGAGATTCCATCCAAGGCTTTTATCTTTGTGTACAAAAAAATCTTCGTCATACCCGCAATGGTGATCTTTACATTGATCTGGAATTAAGGGATATCTCAGGCCATATTTCTGCAAAAATTTGGGATTCAGTAGCTGACTTGAATGAAAAATTTGAATCTGGGCAAGCTGTGGTTGTTTCTGGAGACGTGGAATCATTCATGGATCGGCCACAATTGGTAATTCGCAAGATTAATAAAGCTACAGTTCAGCATTATAGCAGATATGGTTTTGACCCGGCATTAGTCGTACCATCATCTAAAAAAGATCCCAATAAAATGTGGAAGGATATTGAGAAACTCATCAATGGGATGAAAGATAATTATCTTCGAACTTTAGTGAATAATATTTATCAAGCGAATAAAAGCAAACTTATGATTCACCCGGCTTCAGTTAACATGCACCATAATTTTCGTTCAGGATTTGTTGAACACATATTGAGCATGGCTCAAATCGCCAAAAAGATTTCACCATTGTATGATGTGGATCGAGATCTGGTTTTGGCAGGTGTTTTTCTCCATGATATTGGAAAACTTATCGAGATCAATTCCGAATACGAAGCAGAATACACGGATAAAGGAAATTTGATAGGTCATATTGTGATTGGTCGGGACATAATCCGAGACGCTGTCAAAAAAATTAAGAATTTCCCAAGTGATCTTGCTCAAAAAATGGAACATATCATTTTATCTCATCAAGGCCGATACGAATGGCAATCTCCAAAAATGCCATCTTTTCCAGAAGCACTACTTGTTCACATGATCGATATTTTAGATGCAAAAATGAATCTAATGGATATTGCGTTAAATGACGATCAGGAACCTGGAAAATTCACTAATCGCCATAATTATTTTCGTATTCCGCTTTTGAAAAAAGATGAACCTGAATAAACTGGTTCAGGCTGCGATCTTTGCGGCAATGGCCATAGGGCTTGGATTTATGTTCATGCTTGTCCCAAATCTCGAATTCATTTCCGTCACTGTATTTCTTTCAGGATTAACTCTTGGAATGGGCTATGGTATTTTGGTAGGCGGAACGGCAATGTTGATTTATTCTGCCATGAATCCTTTGGGGTCAGGACTCATTTATTTAACTCTTTTGTTGGGTCAAATTTTTGCCATGGCAGGAATTGGGCTATTAGGTTCAATTTCGAAACAATTTCTAAAAATAGATAATCCTTTTGTTTGTTCTCTAATTGCAGGTGGAATTGGATTGATGTGTACTCTACTATACGATGGGGTGACCACATTGACTTATCCCATCAGTGCAGGTTATGATTGGGATGAAACAATGGCTTATGCAATTTCTGGATTAATATTCACTTTCATGCATTTAGTTTCCAATGCAATTATCTTTTCCCTGGTTGTACCTGGATATTTAAGACGTATTTCTCAATAAGATGAAAAAAATAGTAATAATATTTTGTGCATCCTGTGGCTTATCTCAACAGATTCAGTTTATTCCATTTGATTGGGGTGGACAATTTGGGTATGTACATAAAAACAGTGCAATTATGTGGAATCAAGATTGGCATTCAGGTCGCCTTCTTTTTGATGGCACGTGGTCTATTTATCCTAAAATGTATGGCAATGAGATTGAAGAAGGGTTTGTAAGCCAATCACCAGATACATCCAATGTTGATTCATCACTAGTAAAATCCTATTTCAAGTATGACCAGGGGGATTATTCATTAGATAGGTTTTCTTTAGGAACAAATTATACAGGGAATGGACGACAGGTTCATTTTCACGCATTTAAACGGTCATTTTATGGTGCCTATGGTCAGTATAACAACCTATCAAATCAACCTATTCAGCAATCTTATTTAGCTTCCTATGAATCCCAAAAAGGAAAAGAACAGGGTGGCATTTCGGTGGGGCATTTTAATACTTATTCTGGGATCGCCGATTCTACAACACGCGGCCTTATTGATAATCGGATTACAACTATCAATACATTTTGGAATCAATCATTTGGTCAATTCAATTCAAAAGTAAACTTCGACCAATATTTGCAGCGATACGTGATAAATCACTCTTTATCTTCATATACAGGTGTTAGATATTTGACAAGATCAAGAATTAATGGCGAATTATACTGGAAAGATAATTTTACAATTGGAGCCGAAAAAAATATGAGAAGTATCAGGATGGATACTTTGATAATAGCTGATTGGAACCGATTGTATATTAAAAGCCAATTGTCATTATTTGATATAGACCTTGGGGTAACAAGTCTAAAGGATAGTAGAAATATTGATTATAATATTGGAATGAATTATCAATTAAAATCATTTTTAATAAATGTTGGCATAGAACAATTAGTGAAGCCTATTCATCCTTATTATTTGTTTCAAAATTATCCTGAAAATATTGATCTCATTTCCGTTACTTCAAATTACCACGCAGGAATTGATTGGGATGGAGAACTATCAAATGCTTCAATTATTTTTTCACATTTAACAGATAATAATGATTATTGGGATATTGTTATACATAATCAGGAAATAAAAGCTGAACACGGGCAATTTAATTTATATTATCAAACTTCAATGATACCATTTGTAGATCTTGAAATAAATTATGCTACGAGGAATACGGGAAATATTTATGGCGGTGGAATTGGTTCCTTTCTGAATTATAACATTAAATCCAGATTAAGCTTTTTCGATGGATTTATGTTAGTGGATTTGAAATTGGGTTTGGATAGATATTTTAATCGATTAAATAATTCAATTATTCATCCGATTGAAATGGTTCCGATGACCGTTTACACAGAAGATGAATTAAATGATATTTCGTTAATCAACGGAACCATCACAGCTTATGTCTCCACCTTCACCATTAAATATGAGTGGTTGAATATCAGAGAAATGATTCTAGCATCCATAGGATCCGATGATGACAATTATTTTGAAATTCATCCGGAAATACCACTCTTAGGACGACAATCTAATTTATCAGTGGAGTGGAATTTTTTGGATTAAAAAATTTCTTCCTAAAATTTAAACGTCATCCCTGCTTTGACGGCTTGTCCAGGTTCCGGGTAATCCGGATCGAATGCCGTATTCTCATTCAGGAGGTTTTCAGCAATGATGTGAAATTGTAAAGATTCCTTAAAAGCCGGGAAGTTGTAGTGTACTCCAGCAGTCACGTTTTGAAAAGGCTTTAGAGTTTTATCCGCGTATGTTCTTTCGCCAACGTATTTACTTTGTAATTCAAATTGGATATCATTGATAGTATATCTCACCATTCCAGTTGCGGATTTTTCAGGAACATAATGTAGTGTTTTTCCTGAATTCAGATTTTTTGTTTTTGTTCGAGTAAAGGTCCATGAAAAAGTTATGCCAGAAATAATCTCAGGTAAATTTGAAGAGACAATTAAATTTTTTCTTTCCGTCCTATCCAGGTTTTGGGGTTTCCATATATAATTTTCGTCTGAGCTCCAAACGATGAGATTATGGCTTCGTTTATTACGATATTCGATAACGAAATTGAGTCCTTGGCCAAAAGTTTTGTTCCAGTTTAAAATATGAAAATTACTGGTTTCAGACTTAAGACCTGGGTTGCCCTTGCTATATGGATCATCCCAATACAGGTCATTAAAGGAGGGAAGATAAAATCCAGTACCAGATATAGCGGAAAATTTTCCCAAATTTTCAATATCGAGAGTTGCCTCAAAGTCTGAAGTGATTACGGATGTTTCATCAACAATATCTGACCTAAGTCCAGGCTTAACACTTACAAAATCAATCGGTTGAAAAATCGTTTGTAACCCAATTGCCATTATGGCTCTTTCTCTTTTACCAATGTCGGAGCTTTCAATGGATTGGAATTTTGCGGTTGAGAATCCATTCATTTTTATTTTATGTGTCTGAAACAATCCATAAACCTTAATTCCGCTGGAACCGACTTTATGGTGGCTATTAGTGCCAATATCCACATTATTAAAATTCTCGTCGCTGGATCGTTGATTTACCTCCAAACGTAAGTGCCCTTTTTTCATTATTTGAATAAATTCTAATCCAGTAATGGTTAGGTTGTTTTTTCGCCGAGCATTTGGGCTAGGGAAAGACAAACCTCCTGCTACACCCCGATTATGATCTACGAACAAAACATTTGCCTTATAAATTCGATTGTTATGATTGTGTCTTTGGTATAGTCCGCTTATGAATTGTTGTTCGTAATCATTATTAGAACGGGTTTGGGTCTGATCAGCCAAGGAAAATGGATAATTCCCTTTTGATAACGTTTTACCGATCTGTAATTGAAAATTTGTATTAGGTGTTGCAAGGCTGTAACCACCGGATCCATTTTGATAACCAAAGGAACCGCCACTTAAGTGAATATAAGATTTCTTGAGAAGAGAACGAATGTGAATTACACCATCGAATGAGCCAGAACCATATGATATATTCGGTGAACGGCTTAAATATAAGTTCTGCATAAGGGCTAGCGGGAGGTCGGATAAGTCCGTAAGCCCATTCTGTACATTTGTTAAATCAATTCCATCCAGCGTAATCTTGGTATGCACTGCTTGTCCTCCATCCATACTAACAGTAGTAATTCCTGGTAAGCCGCCCGCGGATCGAACCAACGTACCCGGAATGCGATCCAATGCATTTGCCCTGGAAAAACCATCCATTTCCAGCAGTGTCACTTTGTCCAAATCCCGAGTGGCGATAGGTTTTTCACCAACTATAGTTATTGGATCTAAAACTATGACTTCCTGCGAAAGCACTATTTTTCTATATTTTTGTTCTTGGGGCAGGTGAAATGAAGACGAAAATCCAATCTTGGAAATCTTTAATGAATCTGTTGGCAAGGTTCCAAGTGGTAATTGATAAATTCCGGATTCGTCCGTTATCGACCATGACTTCGTTCGAATGTTAACTACCGACGCAAAGGGCACTGGTTCACCATAATTGGAAAAAACATACCCGCTACTTATTTCCTTAGAAAATGCTAAAGACATAGTAAGAATGGATAAATAAAAAAGTTGGAATTTGATTACCACAACTATTCTCCCGAAAGTTTTTTTAGTGATATCTATTTATTGCAGGTCTCCTGACTTACGCGGTGTCAACTCGGTTCGCCTTCTTCCCGGTCGGAGAGACCGAAAATGGCAAAAGAACCTGTTTGCCGCAATCACAGTAGCGGGGACTGTACCCGATTTACACGGGTTTCCCTACCATAAATAAACAAAAAAATGCGTCGCATTTTAGAGATATTTCCAATTGAGTCAAATATAAAACTCGTCTATTTATTCCCGAGAGAATCAAATAAATTTCTCTCCATGTTTCACCCCGAAAAAAACTGGTTTATTATTACATCCGGCGCAGCGCCGATTTATGAAGAAGCAAATTTTAACTCACCGTGTCTAACTGAAGCGGTGTTTGGTGAATCCTGCCAAATTATTAATCAAAAGAACAATTGGCTTTGTGTTAAATGTGAAGACGATTACGAAGGGTGGGTGAATACCTTTTATGGTAATATATCCCCTGAAAAAAATAATCCAAACCATAGAATGGTTTTCCCAACCAAAAATGGATTATACGATCCAAAATATCCTTTTGGAGCAAAAGTGACAGAAAATCTGCCAGGATCCATCCAGATCATGGATACTTTAGGATTGGATCAGGTGATCCCTGTTGCCGAAAATCTATTGGATACGCCCTATAAATGGGGCGGAAAAACATCACTGGGAATGGATTGCTCCGGTTTGGTTCAATCCGTTTTAAAAGTTTGCGGGTTGAATGTTCCCAGAGATTCCTATCAACAACAGGAATATTTTGCTAAAGATGAGATTCAAATAGACCAGGTGGAGCCAGGTGACCTTCATTTTTTTGGGAAGGACGGAAAAGTGTCTCATGTTGGTTTTTCAACTGGCGGTATGGGAATTTTGCATTCTCAAGGAATGGTCAAAAAAGAATCACTGGCTCCTGCTGACAGAAATGTGAATCAAAAACTCATAGATATGTATCTGTCAAGCCATTCGATTCAACGTAAGTTTCCATCGTGAAAATGCCATCATCTAATGCAGTTAATGGCCATTTATTAAATCGGGCCGTATTGGTACTGAATGCAAATTATTCTCCCATGATGATTTGCACCGCCAAGCGGGCGATTTGCATGGATTATTTGGATAAGGTGGAAGTATTGGTGAATTATAACGACCAGGTTCACAGTCCATCTGTGTCTTTGGATTTACCCAGTGTTATAAAGATCCATGATTATGTTCGATATGACAATCTATCTGTAGATTTAAATAGAAAAAATATTATAGCACGTGATGAACATGTTTGCCAATATTGTGGAATTTCAAGAATTCCAATTACCATAGACCATATTATTCCCAAAGGGAAAGGTGGTTTGGATACGTGGGAAAACCTTGTTGCAGCTTGCAAACCTTGTAACCAAAAAAAGGGAGATAAAACCCCGGAAGAAGCAAATATGCGTTTATCCCGCATCCCTAAAAGACCAAATCGTTTACATTATTTCCAAAAATTTGTAAAAACACAACAAAAGGATTGGCGGCCCTATTTGTTCATGGAACCGTTTAAGATTAATTAAACTGTAATATGCAATTAGAAAAAAATCTACGGGTTTTAAGCGGAATTCAACCCTCAGGCGCACTCCATCTTGGAAATTATTTCGGAATGATGTCACGTATGATCAAATATCAAGAAGAGAATGAACTTTTCTGTTTTATTGCCAATTATCATGCCATAACAACCCTTCCAGATTCGGAAATATTATCATCTAATACATTTAATGCTGCCTGTGATTTTCTTGCACTAGGACTTGACCCCGAGAAGTCCACCTTTTGGGTGCAATCTGATGTACCCCAAGTCACTGAACTCACCTGGATCTTGGCATCCCATGCCAGTGTCGGGCTTATGGATCGGGCTACATCTTATAAAGATAAGATTGCACGGGGTATTAAACCCAATATGGGATTATATGCTTATCCAGTTTTGATGGCTGCGGATATATTGCTGTTTGAGAGCCAGATAGTACCTGTAGGAAAAGATCAGAAGCAACATCTCGAAATGACAAGGGATATTGCAATTCGATTTAACAATAAGTATGGTGAAACATTAATTGTCCCCAAACCGGATATTGAAAAAACTACTCAATTAGTGCCTGGCATTGATGGACAAAAAATGAGTAAATCCTATAATAATACAATTCCATTATTTGATACAGATAAAAAGTTAAGAAAACAGATCATGCGTATTGTAACTGATACGACCGATATTGATGAAGCAAAGGACAAGGATACCCCACTATTTCAGCTGTACAGTTTATTTTTAGATGAAAGAGAACAAAAAGAGTTAGCAGATCGTTACGAGGGAAAAGGTCTTCGGTATGGTGATGTTAAACAAGAACTCTATGAGAAGGTTTTGGATGTCTTTGGGCCATATCGTGAAAAAAGAGAGAAATTGATTTCTAATCCTAAGCAGGTTCATGAGATATTAGATTCAGGAGCAAAAAAAGCACAGCAAGTGGCAGAAGAAGTCTTGAATCGCGTTCGATCGGCTTCGGGAGTGAACTACAATTAATGGCGTATCAAGTCAAATTAGAGAATTTTGAAGGTCCTATGGATTTACTATTGTATTTCATACGTCGGGATGAATTGGATATTTATGATATTCCAATAGGTCAGATCACAAAAGATTTCGTTGATATGATAGAAGAATGGAAACGGATGAATATGTTAATTGCAGGTGAATTTATTGTCATGGCAGCAACTCTCATGCGTGTGAAAGCCAAAATGATGATTCCCCGCCCGGAGTTGGATGATGAAGGCATGATTATTGACCCGCGGACAGAGTTGATGCAACAATTAATAGACTATAAACGGTTCCGAGATGCTGCAGAAATGCTGGATTCGTTAGCAGGAGAAAGAAGTCATACTGTCCCACGTCAATCTGAGCAAGATATAAAAATTATTGCTGTTGATGAAATTGGATCACTTCTCCGTGATGTGACACTTTATGATCTGGCACGAGTATTCAAGGAAGCCATGGAAAATCGACCGGTGATGTCACAATTTGAGTTGAATAGGGAACCTATCAAACTTGAACAGCAAAAAGAATTTCTGTTTAAATATTTTGACGGTGATGGTCGATTAAAATTTTCAACTTTATTAAAAAATTTAAAAACCCGGCTGGAAATTATAGTCACTTTTCTTGCTATTCTGGATCTGGTTCGTGAAGGAACCTGCACCTTAGAACAAAATGATGTTTTTGATGATATAGAATTGATACACTTGGGAGCTGTAGCTTAATGCAAGACTCAGAGATCACGAAAATAATAGAGGCGCTCCTTTTTGCCAGTCCTGAACCTTTAACTCAAGCAAAAGTAAATGGTATTTTTAATCCGGACACTCCAAACCTAAAAGAAGTGGTTTTGACGTTGAATGAACAATATGTTCATCATGACCGCGCATTTGAAATCAATCAGGTTGCTGGTGGGTATCAATTGGTATCCCGTCAGGAATATGAGCATTTTATTCGTAAAATGTTAAGTAAATCTGGCAGGCTTTCTTTGTCATCTGCAGCTTTGGATTCTTTGGCAATCATTGCATATAAACAACCCATTGGTCGTTATGAAGTTGAAGCGATTCGCGGGGTAGATTCCAGTGGTGTTCTTAAAACATTATTGAATCGAAATTTGATCAAGATCAAAGGACGTGATTCTGGTCCGGGGCGGCCATTACTTTATAAAACTACAAACAAATTCCTTGAACATTTTGGACTTAATCGATTGTCCGATATGCCTAAACTCAAAGAGATTACGGAACTTATAGAAGCAGATCCAACCTTGGGAGAACAAATCGTTGTATTTGAAGAAAACGAGCCTGACGAACCGAATATTGATTCTCCTGGTCCTGAAGCCACTGCAGGTTAATTCATGCGACTCAATAAATTTCTTGCCAAATCTGGCGTAGCATCGCGCCGAAAGGCCGATGAACTCATCCAAATGGCCACTACAGAAGTAAATGGAAAGATTTGTCAGGATCCAGCATATAATGTGAAAGATTCCGATGTGGTAAAGTATGATGGACAACAAATATCACCCATTCTGGAAAAAGTAGTTATTATGCTTCATAAACCAAAAAAAGTAATTACTACTGTGAAGGATACCCATGGCAGAAAAACTGTTTTGGACCTTGTCCCATCAAAATATAGGCTAACACCAGTAGGTCGATTAGATCAGGACACTACCGGATTGTTGTTACTCACTAATGATGGTGATCTTCAGCAGCAATTGACCCATCCTCGGAATCAAATTCCAAAAGATTATGAAGCAATTATCGAAGGGAAAATCACTCCTTCTCAAAAACAGCAATTGACTAGAGGAATCTATATTGGCGAAAAAGAATATGGAAAAGCTGAGATTATTTCTCAAGAAACCAAAAAAAGTCGGTCCACCATTATTCTCAGGCTTCGGCAAGGAAAGAAACGTGAAATTCGCCGTATTATGTATCGTTTTAAATTGAAATTATTATCTCTAAAACGTATCCGCTTCGGAGGGTTGTCATTGGGGAACCTCTTAGAAAACCATTACCGAACCTTAACGGATAAAGAAGTCAAAACTCTAAATAGCTGAGTCTTTTTTGCCAAAATTAATAATCCTTTTCTTGGTTGGGATTCTCATTGAGAAAAGGTAATTTTGCCGGCTTATTGAGAATTGAAATTAATGATTATCGCCATAGACGGACCATCAGCATCGGGAAAAAGTACAACAGCTAAAGGGGTCGCAGAAAAACTTGGGATTACGCACCTCGATACTGGTGCCATGTATCGTGCAGTTACTCTGGGGCTCAAACTGGCTGGAATTTCTCTTGATGATTATGCAAGTGTTTGTCAGTACTTATCAGAAATAGCACTCTATTTTGATGCAAAAAACAAAATACATTTAAATGGAGTTGATGTTTCCCAAGAGATTCGGTCCGGGGATATTTCATCAAGGGTAAGTGCCGTAAGTGCAATCTCGGAGGTGAGAAAAAAAATGGTGATTATTCAACGGCGAATCGCCGGGGAACAGAATTGTGTATTGGAAGGTAGGGATATAGGGACAGTTGTATTTCCCAATGCAGAATTTAAGTTTTTCCTAATAGCGGATATCAAAATCCGGGCAAAACGTCGGTTAATAGAACTTGAAAAGATGGGTGAAACTAAATCTATTTCTGAGTTAATTGAAGATATTAGATGTAGGGATCAATTGGATTCATCCAGGGATCATTCACCTTTAATTCAGGCTGAGGATGCAATCTCTATTGATACAAGCCAACTCACGATCTATGAGCAAATAAAAATAATAATAAACCATATTAACCATAACAAATAACAAGGAAACATCATAAGCATGTTTGAAGAACAAATTTTAGAACAGGCAGTGGAAGAGACTTCAGAAACAGTTGTAGAATCAGCTAAAGAAGAAGCCAGCGTTGATGCGCCTTCTGCCCCGGCCGAAACTGTAGCCGAAATCAAAGATTATTTAAATCCGGAACTATTTCATGATGTTCGTATTGTGGGTCAATCTGAGATTAATGCCGATAATAGTGATGTTGAAGTAAGCCCAGAATTGGAGAAATTATACTCTGGAACTCTTGGGGACATTACGGAACACTCTTTAATCAATGGCCGAGTTGTGGGCATGAATGAGAGAGACGTACTGATTGATATTGGATTCAAATCTGAAGGAATCATCGATCGTCAAGAATTTGACGAAGGAGAACTTCCTGGGATTGGAGATCAAGTAGAAGTTTATCTTGAGTTCATTGAAGATGCTAGTGGTAATACCATTCTTTCGAAAGAAAAGGCAGATTTTATGCGGCGTTGGAAAGAACTTCGTGATGCGTTCGAAAATGAAACTATAATTACTGGAACTATTGTCCGCCGTATAAAAGGTGGTTTGATAGTGGATCTTGGCGTAGTTCAGGCATTCCTGCCAGGCTCCCAAGTGGATGTGCGTCCAATCATGGATTTTGATATTTACCTTGATAAAGAAATTGAGATCAGGGTTGTGAAATTTAATGAAGCACGAAAAAATATCGTTGTTTCACATAAAGTGATACTCGAAGAAAGCCTGAAAGAGCAACGGGAAGCCTTATTTAAAGAATTAGAAGTTGGTTCCATTCTTGAAGGTCGAGTAAAGAATATCACCGATTTTGGAGTATTTGTTGATTTGGGAGGTATTGATGGTCTCCTGCATATCACAGATTTGTCCTGGGGCCGTGTGAATCATCCATCTGAAGTTTTGGATATGAATGACAATATTACCGTTAAGGTTATTGAATATGATGAAGAGCGGAAACGGGTTTCACTTGGACTTAAACAACTTGTTCCTCATCCCTGGGATGATGTAGAAATCAAATATCCTATGGGAAATGTTGTGACCGGTAAAGTTGTTAGCTTGACCAATTATGGCTGTTTCATTGAACTCGAGCCGGGAGTTGAAGGATTAATCCACGTTTCAGAAATCTCCTGGACAAAACATATTAAGAATCCCTCAGAAGTGTATTCCATGGGTGATGAAATTGAAGCAAAAGTTCTCTCTATTGATACGGATGAACATAAGATTAGTCTTGGAATTAAACAACTCCAACCAGATCCATGGGATGAAATTGAAGATAGATATATGGTTGGGACTGTCCAGAAATGTAAAATTCAAAATCTTACACAATTCGGTGCTTTTGCAGAATTAGAAGAAGGCATTGATGGCTTAGTTCATGTATCTGATCTTTCTTGGACAAAAGTGATAAAACATCCTAAAGAAGTTGTTGAAAAAGGTCAGGAAATCGAAGTTCGTATCTTGGAAGTCTCTCGCGAAAATCGTCGAATTTCTCTTGGCTATCGTCAAGTTTTTGATGATCCTTGGCCTGGAATTATCGAGCATTACCAAGCTGGGAATGAAGCGAGTGGTGAAATAATTCGGGTTTTGGATAAGGGTATTATAATTCAATTAGAATTGGACGTAGAGGGAATTATTCCATTTGGGAAAATGTCGAAACGGGATCGCAAATCGCTGGCGAGTCAATATGAAGTAGGCGCAAATCTTTCAGGTATAGTTATGAAAGTGGCGCCTGAAGATAAAAAAGTTGTCTTATACAAAGAGGAATTGGCCGGTACTGGTAAAACAACATCTGCAACGGATGAAGTTAAACAGTATTTAAAGAACCAAGATACAGATTCAAGTGAAAAACTTGAATTACCTCAGGAACTCTTGGAAATAGCCAGCCAAGCTGAAAAGGATGGCGTACCAAACGAATCGTTAGACCCTGAAATTAATACTGAAGTAGAAGAATAATCGGTTTTCAATGGGTGAAGTCATCTCATGGCTATGAAAAGGCCCGTTGATCCTTTATTTGGTCAAAGAATAGCCATACCTTTTGGGGCTTTTGGCTTAGCTCTGTTGTTGTGGGTATTTGTTGTTTCAGAAAATGAATATTCTATAGTAATGGATTTACCTATAGAAGCTCGCAACTTAAATGTCCAAAAAGCACATCGAGAGGAAGTCCCCCAATTTGCTGACGTTCGGTTAAAAGGAACTGGTCGTGACCTTTTTAAAGCATTTCTTCTTAAAAA
>CAZCHA010000011.1:4493-6847 GCA_964498175.1 uncultured bacterium | reverse complement strand
ACGTTCGGTTAAAAGGAACTGGTCGTGACCTTTTTAAAGCATTTCTTCTTAAAAAGTATGCTGGCTTTAAATTGGTATTGGATCTTGAAGGTATATCTAAGGAATACGAGTTTGTTTTGAATGAGTATTTTGAAAAATATCCTCAAAAGGTCGTCCTACCGTCAAAATACAATTTATCTTTTGTTGAAGTGGTATACCCTAATAGAATCCAAATCAGCTTAGATGAATATCAAGTTAAAACCGTACCGGTTTTATCCAATTTGATTGTACGCCCTGCGCCAGGATATATTCAAGTTGGGAAAACAGTATTCACTCCTAGGAAAATTGATATAGCTGGTCCAAAAAAAGAATTGGCATTAATTAATCATGTTGAAACGATCTTTGATACACTTGTTGGAACTACGACATCCATCAATGGATACTTAGATATTGCTACATTAGGTCGATTAATTGAGTACTCAGAAAATGAGGTTGAGATCAATTTAGACATCCAGGAAATCAGTGAACGAATCATTGTGGATATACCTGTTAGAGTAATCAATATTCCAAATAATATCAGAGTATTCCCTTCCCCGCAAACTGTATCATTAACCGTTGTCGGTGGTGTAAAGCGTATCGCCAAATTGAACCCGGAAGAAGTTCAAATTGTTATTAATTTTAATAATTGGAACCGTCAAATTCAATTTTATGAACCACAAGTAAATATACCATCCGATATATTAGAATGGCGGGATATTTCGCCCAGAAGTCTTGAATTGGGCGTTGCTCGTGAAGTCCAATGACTCTTTTGGGCATAGAAACATCCTGCGATGAAACAGCGGCAGCTATTTGTCGCCAGGGACAAATCCTTTCCAGCATTGTCAGTTCTCAGGTTATTCATGCCAAATATGGAGGTGTGGTACCAGAGCTAGCCTCTCGAGAGCATGAAAAACTTCTGAATCAAATCGTTCATGAAGCCTTGGAAGAATCCTTTGTTCAAAAACAAGATATTGATGCAATTGCTGTTACATCTGGACCTGGTTTGGCAGGTACATTATTAACAGGTATAAGTTTTGCAAAAGGGATGGGATTGGGGCTCAATATTCCTGTAATTCCAATTAATCATTTAGAAGCCCACATCTTTGCGAACTTTTTAGCAGATCCGACGTTGAAATACCCGTTTGTCTGTTTATTAGTTTCAGGCGGTCATACACAATTATGGTACATTCAGGGAATAAATCAATATAAACTCTTAGGAGAGACCAGGGATGATGCAGCAGGAGAGGCATTTGATAAAGGTGCAAGAATCCTTGGGCTTGGATATCCGGGTGGACCAGCTATCGAAAAGGAAGCTATGGGAGGAAATCCATTTTCGCATCGATTTCCACGTGGACTCATGGGGAAAGATTCACTTGAGTTCAGTTTTAGCGGTTTGAAAACATCCTTACTTTATTTTATGAATGATTTTCAAGAAAGTGATACCATGACAAAACGGGATGTGATCGCCAGTTACCAGCAGGCGATCATCGACACCTTGGTTGAAAAATTGAAACGAGCTTTGAAAACAACAAAAGCAAAAACATGTGTTATCGCTGGTGGAGTTGCAGCCAATAAATGCCTGCGGAATCAATTGTCGGATTCATTGGTTAATACGAGGATTCTTTTTCCAGATCTATCTTATTGCACAGATAATGCTGCTATGATTAGCTTTTTAGGTGAATTGAAATATAACTCCGATAAAATATACTCCTTAGATTTTGGGGTAAAACCAAATCTAAAACTTGCTTAAATGTGAATTTAATCCTGTCACAGCCTAACCCGGAATTCTGGTTAATATTATTTTTATGCCTCATTGGCTTTATTTTTACTTTCTATCAAGTAAGTAATCAAAAAACACTCCGTCCTATCATTTTTATACGTGGGATTTTAATATTAATTCTGGTATTATTATTTTTAGATCCTAAAGTTAAAGTGACTACAAAAAATTCTAATGATATGACATGGCATCTTTATTTAGATCGTTCCTTAAGCATGTCATATCATACCCATCCTTCAGTAGGGTCTCTCGTTTCAGGTTTCGACCAGATTCTTGAAAAAATTGAACGGAAAAACGTCCCCATTAAAATTTTTAGTTTTGGTTCTGATTTGGATACAAGTTGGACCGTTGGTGATAAGCAGATTCGAGATGGTTCAACAGATCTTAGTCAGGTTTTGAATCATATTAGATCTAATGAAAAAAATGATCTTGCAGGGTCCATTATCATCACAGATGGACAAGTAAACCTGGGAGCAGAAATTCCTTCAGAGAATTTGAATATTAATTCCCCGATTCATATTGTGGGTGTAGGAGATGAAACTCCATTAGTGGATGTCTC
>CAZCHA010000011.1:0-4393 GCA_964498175.1 uncultured bacterium | reverse complement strand
TTAAAAAATGAATACACCATTGCTCTGATAACTGGAGCACCCAATTTTAATACACAAGTTATTAAACAGATCATTTCAAAACATTCGGAATATCGTATTGACCATTATATTTTTCGTCCAGATGGCTATACCAGGAATCTAAAATCATTTTGGGATACAAAATATGACTTGATTCTCTTTGATAACCACCCCATAGAAGAAAATGCAAAAGAATGGCAATCTTATATAAGGATTTTTGCAAAGAAATTAGTCTCTCACCAATCTAGCCTTGCCATTGTTGTAGGGAATGAAACTTATGAAAAATCTTTGTCATCTTTTTTGGGCCTAATGGATATGACTCTTAATAAGCCAATTATAGAACTTGGATCACCCTATGAATGGGAATTGAGTCCAAGATGGGATAAATTTTTCCCATTTCATAGAATTAATTTTGATAATACAGATCTTACAAACCTTCCACCAATTCTGCTACAATTTGAGGTAGATTCGTCTCAAGGAATTCCCTTAGCGCATTTTTCTATTTCAGATGTTGAAGTACCATTACTCATGGTTGGTGAGAAATCATCTTTAAGGTTTATGGTTTGGACATCTCCAGAATTAAATACTGTTTATTATAAAACACGAAATTCCCAAGTGTCTGATCTTTCCCAACAAATATTTGACCCTGTTTTTTCTTGGTTAATGAGAACCGGAAATGGTCAAGATTATTATTTCAGATCAGAAAAAAATTCGTATCAACAGGGAGAAAGAGTTACGGTTAAAGGGAAAGCCATTCGGGATGACGAAACAATTATGGAAGGATTTGTCCATGTATCAAACAACGGGCAAAGGATTAATTCAAAACCCATCACTTATGATGATAATACTGGGTATTATACAGGGCAATTTTGGGCGTCCAAATCTGGACAATTGGATTACGAGGTAGAATTCATCCATGGTGATAAATCTATGATAGTAAATCAAGGATCAGTGCAGGTTCAAGAGAGCCAAGTTGAATTGAATCATGTTTATTTAAATAAGGATCCATTGAAAAAATTGGCTGAATTAGGTGATGGCACGTTCAGGCACTGGGATAACAGGCTATCCTTGATTAGTCAAATAAACCCAGTTACAAAATTGGAAACATTTTATTCGAAAGTGGTTCTTCATGATAGCAGGTGGTTGGTAATGTGTATATTAGGCCTATTATCAGCAGAATGGGTTTTAAGAAGACGCCTTGGCTTGATGTGAGTCTTGGGAACAGATAACGGGGTCTGTAAGTTTAACGCTTATTGTTAAGGAAAAATTGTGAAAAAAATAACTGTAATTGGTACAGGATATGTTGGTCTTGTAAGTGGTGCCGGGATCTCGGATTTTGGTCATCATGTTACCTGTGCCGATATAATAGAATCTAAAATTAAATTACTTAAGAATGGTGAGATTCCAATTTATGAACCAGGTTTGCATGAACTAGTTGAACGTAATGTAAATGCTGGAAGATTATCATTTACAACGAAGGTAGATGAAGCAATCCAGCAAGCAGACGTTATTTTTATTGCTGTGGGGACGCCTCAGAGCGACAATGGTGAAGCAAACATTTCAGCAGTAGAGTCTGTGGCGAAATCTATTGGAAAAAACCTGAATAACTATAAAGTCATTTGTACAAAAAGTACGGTACCCGTTGGCACGGGCGACATTATATGTGAATTGATTCGTGAAAACATGGTGGATGGAGGCGAATTTGATTATGTTTCCAATCCGGAATTTTTAAGAGAGGGATCAGCCGTTAAAGATTTTCTTTGGCCGGATCGAGTTGTGATAGGTGCTTCAAGTATTAAAGCGTTTAATATCATGAAAGAAGTTTATCGCCCACTTTATGTTAACGAAAAACCTATACTGCACACTAATGTTGCAACAGCTGAAATGATCAAATATGCAGCCAATGCTTTTTTAGCGCTTAAGATTAGTTATATCAATGAAGTGGCGAACTTATGTGAAGCGGTTGGCGCAGATGTCCACTTGGTCGCAAAAGGCATGGGACAGGATGGGCGGATCAGCCCAAAATTTTTACATCCAGGTCCGGGATTTGGTGGCTCCTGTTTCCCGAAGGATACTAAGGCATTTGCAACTCTTTCCCGTAAAAAAGGTGTACCAATGAATACAATTGATGCAGCTATTGCCACTAATAATATTCAGAAAACTAGGATGGTTGAAAAATTAACAAATTTAATCGGCGATGATTTCTCCGGGAAAACTATTGGTATTTTGGGATTAGCATTCAAACCCAGTACAGATGATGTTCGTGAATCGTCTTCCATTGAAATGATTCAATCTATTTTAGATAGAGGTGGGAAAGTAAAGGCTTATGATCCCATCGCGAATAAATCTATGCAGAATATTTTCCCCGATTTGAACTATTTAAATTCTTGGGAGGAAACATGTGATGGTGTGGATGCAATGGTAATCATGACAGAGTGGAACGAATTCAGAGGAATGAATCTGAAAAAATTGAAAAAGGTCATGAAAACACCACTAGTTCTGGATACACGAAATATTTTAAGTATGGATAAATTATCTGAATATGGATTCCAATTTGATAATGTAGGTCGAAAAACAGTTTTATGATTGTTAAAAATACAACACTTGATGGTGTCAAAATTATTACACCTACTATTTTCGAAGATGAACGAGGTTATTTTTTTGAATCCTATAAAGCGCCTATTTTTATGGAAAATGAGCTCCCAATCAAATTTGTTCAGGATAATGAAGTAAAGTCAACCAAAGGAGTACTTCGTGGACTTCATTATCAAGTTAATCGCCCGCAAGCTAAATTAGTCCGAGTTATTACCGGAAGTATTTTAGATGTAGCAGTAGATATTCGAAAAGGGTCACCTACATTTGGACAATCTGAAATTGTTCATCTAACTGCTGAAAATAATAAAATGCTATATATTCCTGAAGGATTTGCACATGGTTATCTTGTGACATCTTCGGAATCGATTGTCGTATACAAATGCACCGATATTTATGATCCAAACGACCAATATGGTATTATTTGGAATGATGAAACAATTGGAGTGGATTGGATGTATGATTCACCGATTTTATCAGAAAAAGATCTCATGCTTCCAGCCTTAAATGACCAACAATTTTTACCGGAATATTAAATGAAAAAATGTCTAGTTACTGGTGGATGTGGATTTATTGGATCTAACTATATTCGAACAGTCCTTGATAGGGAAGAAGATCTCCATGTAGTTAATTTGGATAAATTGACCTATGCAGGAAATATCCAAAACCTAAATGGTATTTCACCAGATAACTTAACTATAGTTAAAGGCGATATTTGTGATATGGATCTTGTTAATTCCCTTTTTGAAAAGCATCAATTTGATACTGTAGTCCATTTTGCAGCAGAGAGTCATGTGGATCGTTCCATAGAAGGTCCAGCAGAATTTATTCAAACCAATGTGGTTGGGACGCTCAATTTATTGGAGCAATCTCGGATATTTATTAATAAAACTAATAATAAAGATTTTCGGTTCCTACATGTTTCTACTGATGAAGTATATGGCTCATTAGGTGATGATGGAAAATTTCTGGAAAGCACACCTTATGACCCAAGTTCGCCTTATTCAGCATCCAAGGCGGGTTCAGATCATTTAGTTCGCGCATGGAATCGTACCTTTGGATTACCAACCTTGATTACCAATTGCTCAAACAATTATGGATCATACCAATTTCCGGAAAAATTGATTCCACTTATGATTATTAATTGTCTTCAAGGAAACCCACTCCCTGTCTATGGAAAGGGAGAGAATGTAAGAGACTGGCTTTTTGTAGGAGACCATTGCGATGCAATTCACACGGTTTTAGCCAAAGGTGAAATTGGTGAGACATATAATATCGGTGGAAATAATGAAATTAAAAATATAGACGTGGTTACTATCATTTGTTCTCTTTTGGATGAAATCTCTCCCCGGGAAAATGGATCTAGCTATTCTGATTTGATTACATTTGTTAAAGATCGACCCGGACATGATTTTCGATATGCCATCGATGCTGGAAAAATCCGAAATGATTTAGATTGGTCCCCAAATGAATCATTTGAAACAGGGATTCGAAAAACAATTCATTGGTACTTGGATAATCAAAACTGGTGGAAGGCGATTCAGAATAATAATTACAGACAGGAAAGATTAGGAGTTATAAAGGAATGAAGGGTATTATTTTAGCAGGTGGTAGCGGTACTAGGCTTTATCCGGCGACAAGAGTTGTGTCCAAACAACTCCTGCCAATCTATGATAAACCAATGATATATTATCCTCTATCTACATTGATGTTGTCAGGTATCAGGGATATTTTGATCATTTCAACACCAGAAGACACTCCGAGGTTCGAACAATTATTTGGG
>CAZCHA010000010.1:0-25730 GCA_964498175.1 uncultured bacterium | reverse complement strand
GGGCCTGGTAAATTTGTTTCTCAAGGTCTGTTTTCACGGTAAAAAATTAAGAGGGCAGAATCATCATGCAATTGGTAATTAATACATTAATTTAGGTTGGGTTCATAACCTGATCGGAGAGTTTTTAAGGAGATCTGCCCACATATACCTACATTCGTGGGTTTTTTTGTTTGTGGGATGATGTGTAGAAATTTAATCACCTGCAAAAGGAGTTCCAAATAATCCCACAGCAAGTTCAGCCCAAATAAGAAAAAATATCATTACGATAGTTACTATAAGTATTAGTCTATTTTTAGAATTGTTAACCTTTTTAAGTATTATTCCAATCAATAGACCAGTTATTGTGAGCATTCCCCCCATAATTATAAAATCAAAAAAAGACCAGTTTACTTCATTCGTTAATTGCATTGCTATCAATGGAATTAAAAGTAATATCCCCACTACAGGCAAGATTCTAATCATTATATTAAAGAGTAAATATAACACTTATATTTTCATACCTTCATTTCTATAAAACAGTTCCACATTCGTGGATTTTTTTTTGGGATGATGGGTAGATTTGGATAAGGAGTTTGATATGAAAATTTTAGTGACAATTTTATTTTTTAGTTTTTATATTTTCGCTCAAGGAGAAAGTGTTGGGATTCAAAAGGAATTATCCGAGCATCTGAAACCATTTGAAAACTATATTGGTAAAACATTTAAAGGCAAATTTGCCAATTCAACTACAGAAAAGCCTGTTTATGATATTTCCAATTGGGAGAGAGCACTAAATGGGAATGCAATTCGTATCCTTCATTCAGTCAACAATGGGGAATATGGTGGTGAATCAATTATAATGTGGAATGCAAAAAAAGAAAGTCTTTGCTCTTGGTATTTTACTACTGCGGGATTTTTTACTGAAGCAACGTTATACTTTGAAGATGATAAACTAATTAGCATAGAAGACGTTACTGGAAATAAGAATGGAATTACGCAAGTAAAAGCAGTTATTGATTTATTGCCTAATGGGCAACTTGTTAATTCATCAGAGTATCTTATGAATGGTAATTGGGTAGAAGGTCATAAGATTTATTACAACGAAGAACCTAATGGTAAGGTGATATTTAATTAATATTTCTATCTTTTCAATCAAACCCCACATTCGCGGAGTTTTTTGTTTGTGGTAGGGAATTAGTCCGGCTTAACCTTTCGATCAATTTTTAATGTATCTGTCGATCGTGTATACCAGCTGCCCGCAAGCCTTCCAAGGGGTTCCAGTTTGTCAGTGAGGATACGGCCATTATCATAAATACCATCATCGATATGGAAAAGAACAATGGTTCCAATCACCACAAATCCACTTCCTGCAGCTCCATCACCAATTTCCACAATTTGATTCAATTTGCATTCAAAACTGATTTTAGCTTCTTCAACTCGAGGTGGTTTTATTTTTTGAGAATTAGTTGGAGTCAATCCTGAGATTTCAAATTCATCCACATCCGATCCGAAGTCGGTGGAACACATAACCATTTTTTCTGCGAAAGATTCAGAAACAATATTTACCACAAATTCTTCCGTGTCCCGGATATTAATGAGCGTATCTTTTTCTTCACCATCCCAACCGCGACGTGCAGGAGCGAACATAATTGTGGGTGGCTTGGAACAAACGCCATTAAAATAGGAAAATGGCGCCACATTATTTTTTCCATCTTTGGAACGGGTGGATACAAAGGCAATGGGTCGGGGGATAATGGACCCGATCATGAGTTTATGGGTTTCCTGAAAGGGGATTTCGCTAGGGTCAAAGATCATGACTCAATCCACGAATAAGGATAATCTTCGTCATCAACATTTAAGGCTGCTTCTGTCATGTTCAATGGTTTGAATGTATCGATCATAACTGCCAGTTCATTCGTTTCCTTGGCCCCAAGTGATTCTTCAATTTTGCCCGGTTGGGGGCCGTGGGGCAATCCCATGGGGTGATAAGAAATAGATTGTTCATCAATCCCTTTTCTACTCATAAAATTACCTTCTACATAATAGATGATTTCATCCGAATCCACATTGCTGTGGGCATAAGGCGCCGGGACAGATTGATCATGATAATCAAAGGGTCTTGGCACAAAAGAGCAAAGCACAATTCCATGAGCCTGGAATGTTTGATGCACCGGCGGCGGTTGATGGATCTTACCGGTGATGGGCATGAAATCATTAATGTTGAAAATATAAGGGAAGTAGTAACCGTCCCACCCAACGATATCAAATGGATGATGCTGATATCCATACGTTTGAATTCCATGGCGGAGTTTTACTTCCACATCCATGGGTGAATCATCTACAGGTTCCACAAAGTCCGGAGTACGAATATCTCGCTCGGAGAAAGGTGAATGCTCCAGGAGTTGCCCAAATTTATTCCGGTATCGCGTGGGTGTTTCGATGGGAGATGAAGATTCAGTTACGAGGATTTTCATATCTTCTTTCACGTCAATTTGCCAAATAACACCCCGGGGAATTACAAGATAGTCACCTGCCGTTAACGCCATATTCCCAAAATTGGATTTGAATATTCCCGAACCGGTGTGAATAAAAAGGACTTCATCTGCGTTTCCATTTCGGTACAATGATTTCATGGATTCTTTTACATGTGCTTTAGAAATAACCACATCAGAATTAAAGAAAAGTGGAATCCGGGATGAAATGGCATCTCCATCAGACTCCACATTAGCAGTGCGAATATGGTGATGACGATGTGTCTGGTCAACGGCTTTAAGATTATATTTTTTGAATTCGCCTACTGCTTCCACGGAGGTGGGTGGATAAACGTGGTATACGTTAGAATACATATGGCTGAATCCTTCCCTGCTGATAAGTTCTTCCCAGTAAAGGTTGCCGCTATCGTCCCGGAATTGGGTATGACGTTTAGTTGGGATATCTCCCCGTTTTTGATAAAATGGCATAGGTTTACTCTTTTTTAGATACAAAGATCACAAAGTACCCTGAGTAATATCTTTGTGGTCCATGTGCCCTTTTTGTTTAAGGCTGATTTTACACAATCTTATTCTCTAAAACACCCAATCGTTCAACTTCCATCCGAACTACATCACCTTTTTTGATCCAACCACCAGTATTCTCGGGACGAAGTTCAAGGATGCAGCCAGTTCCCACTGTTCCGGAACCTAAAATATCGCCGGGAAGCAGTTTCGCATTCATGGAAGCCCGTTCAATCATTTTTGTAAATGGATGGTAAAGATCGTTGGTATTTCCATCTGAAATGAGTTCGCCATTTACATGACAGGTCATACGGAGGTGAAGCTTTCCATCATCATCCCAGGCATCTTTCAGTTCGTCTGGCGTGACCATATAGGGTCCAAAACTTGATGCAAAATCTTTACCTTTTGCAGGTCCAAGACTCATGGCCATTTCTTCTCTCTGTAGGTCCCGGGCGGACCAATCATTGCAAATCATGTAACCGGCAATATAGTTATCTGCATCTTCTTGAGCGATATTTGAACCGCCATTGGCAACCACTACAGAAAATTCCAATTCATAATCCAATTCTTCTGTACCATATGGGTAAGGGATATTTTCACCATGCCCATACAGCGCTGCGGGATTTGAAAAATAGAAAATAGGAATTTTGAACCAATCGGGATGCATGTCCAATCCCCGGAGTTTTCGCGCTGAACGAACGTGTTGTTCAAAAGCATAAAAATCCCGGAAAGATTGGGGATTTGGAATTGGTGAAAACAATCGAACTTCTTTTTCCAAAATAGCGATGGGTTTTCCACCACCGGAATGAGATTGAATATTCATTTCAGGCAAGGAAGCATCTAAATTTTTCAATTTTAGAAAGTTTGTATTCCAATTCTCTAATGCTTTTTTTAAGGTAGAAGGAATCTCTAAAAAGCTGAGATCGGCATGGGTTTCTTTTGCCCAAATGGCTGCACGAATTACATCAATGATATATTCTTTTTTTTTAAATCCGAATCTCGGTTGTGTACTGCCATCTAGCATGTAGGTTACAAATTTCATTTACAAATTTCCTCTTTTTTCTTGTTCTTTTTCAATTGATTCAAATAAAGCTTTAAAATTTCCCTTCCCAAAACTGTTAGAGCCTTTTCTCTGGATGACCTCAAAGAAAAGGGTAGGACGATCTTGCAAGGGTTGTGTGAAAATTTGTAACATATATCCTTTCTCATCCACGTCCACTAGGATGCCCAATTCCGCCAACGTATCAATATCTTCATCGATGGGCCCAACCCAATCAGTCAATGTATCATAATAGGTCCTGGGTGTGGGTAAAAAATCTACACCGTTGGCTTGCATCGTACGCACTGTAGAAATAATATCCTGCGTTGACAGGGCAAGATGCTGAATGCCGCCCGTATCATAATAATCGATATACTCCTGAATTTGGGATTTTCTGAGACCGTCTGCAGGTTCATTAATTGGCATTTTTATAATCTCATTATCATTTGCCATGACAATGGACCGCAGGGCTGAATATTCGGTATTAATGTCTTTATCATCCACACTCCAGAATCGGTGCCATCCGAAGACCTTTTCATAAAAATCGCATACAGATTGCATTTCACCATCGGGTTGATTCCCAACTACATGGTCAATGTGCACCAATCCTGTGGATTCAGATTTGAGCCCTAGATCGTTGGTCTCAAATCCAGGGAGGAAAGAACCATTATAATTTTTTCGTTCTACAAATGTGTGGATTGTATCTCCAAAAGTTTCAATAGCAGAGACAACTGCTTCCCCATCTCCATCTTTTATTTCTTTGGGCTCCATAGCGCTTTTGGCTCCACGCTCAAGTGACGTTTTCCAGGCTAATTCAGAATCATCCACTGTAAAAGCTACATCTTTCATTCCGTCCCCATGGCGATCAATATGGGCACCAATTTCAGTATCTTTTTCTAGGGGTGATGTAATCACCAAATTGATTCGGTTCTGATTCAAAACGTAACTAACACTTTCTCTATTTCCTGTTTCCAACCCGCGATAGGCCACGGGTTTGAATCCCATAGTGGTACGGTAATAATGGGCTGTTTGTTTGGCATTACTCACATACAGTTCACAATGGTCAAAGCCATTTATTGAGTAGGTAAGTTCATTCATAATATATCCTTTAAACTGTCAATAAATTTTTGATTTTCTGATTCCAGTCCTACAGAAATGCGGATGCAGTTCGGCCAACCAAATCCAGTAAGTTGGCGTACAATGACACCATTTTCTAAAAGCGATTGTGTCAATTGTGATGCTTTTTCTTCACTATCCCAAACTGTAGTAATAAAATTAGCTTCGGAGGGAACTTGATGAATATTAAGGGTATCAAATTCCTGTTTTAAAAAGTCCATTCCTTTTTCATTTACTTGCAATGTTTCAGCTAGAAATGCTTCATCATCCAAAGTCGCTAGTCCTGCAACTTGGGCAGTGAGTGATGGTTCAAAGGGAACTTTAACTTTCATCAAATTTTGGATCAATGAATCATGGGCAAATCCATAACCAATTCGGACGCCGGCCAAGCCGTAAGCTTTGGAAAAGGTTCGTAGAGTAATCACATTATCATAGCGGTAGCTCATGGAATCAGGATAATTTGGTGAATCTTTTGCGAATTCGTAATATGCTTCATCCAAAATAATGAGCACCCGTTCCGGAACATGTTTATAAAATTCATCAAATTCTTGACGGGTGATAGTGGTTCCCATGGGGTTATCCGGATTGGCGATGTAAATAATTTTGGTATAATCGGTGATTTTGTCTGCCATGGCTTCCAGATCGTAACGATAGTTTTTCATTGGAACCCAATGGACGCGCCTTCCCGAAGCATTTGCCAACACACGAAATCCGATGAATGAATTGGCCGCACTAATGAGTTCATCATCGCTAAGTAAAAATGTCCGCATTATGGTTGACATGATCCCTTCCGATCCGGAGCCCAAAACTACATTGTCTATTTTTACATTGAATCGGTTGGCCAGTTTCGTGCGGAGTTCATATCCGGAGGCATCGGGATAGCGATGGAGTTTTGTCAATGAATTCTCAATAGCAGCCAACCCTTTTGGAGAAGATCCCAAAGGATTTTCATTAGAAGCAAGCTTTATAAAATTTTGGATTCCAAGTTCTCGTTGTGCTTCTGCAATGGGCTTGCCCGGCTTGTAATTCGCGAGTCGTTGAATATATGATGGAACGAGTGCCATGATCAAACCACCAGTTGTGTTTCTTGCTTAAAAGTAGAAAGAATAACGGATGTTTTCATATTCTGAACGTTTGGCAAAGCTGAAAGTTGATGGAGAATAAGTTCTTCATAAGCTGGAATATCTTTAGTTGCCACTTTCAAGAGAAAATCTGCTTCCCCTGTAATGTGGTGGCATTCTAAAACTTCCGTCATATCTGCGATGGATTTGAAAAAATCTTCAACCGGTGTTTCACCATGCCGAGCCAGTTTGACTTCCACAAATGTAAAACAGGTATACCCAGCTTTTCGTGGATTCAAAAGTGTGATGTACCGATCAATGATTCCACTTGCTTCCAGTTTTTTTACTCGTTCCAATGTACTGGAAGGCGAAAGACCGACTTGTTTAGCAAGTTCAGCATTGGTCGTCCGACTATTTGATTGAAGCGCTTCTAATAGTTGTCTGTCTATTTGGTCAATATTCATTTATAAATTCTATAATGTTAAAATATATTAGTAGAAAATATGGCAAATATTATAAAATACAAAATAATATTCTGCTCCAATTAATGTTTCTATTTTAAGAAGTGACTATCATTGAGTTTATCGAAATAAAGTATCTTTAATTAATTTCTTCTCTCTTCTACAAGTTCAACAATCAGGAATATTGGCAGTGTTAATAGAACCTTTCATGAATAAACTCCACCTTATTTTATGTTGATTATTCCATGAAAATCGAAGGGCCTCTAATTCCTGCAATATTTGTTGAACGACCCAATCGTTTTATCACGATGATTAAAATTGATAATGAAATTCATCGAAGTCATCTGCCTGATCCCGGCAGACTCCAAGAATTGTTATTTCCTGGTGCAAACCTTCTGGCTAGGGCAGCACCAAAAAATTCAGTAAGAAAAACAAAATATTCTACTATTATGGTGAATCATGAAGGACAATTAATCTCATTAGTTTCTGCATTACCAAATAGGTTTGTAAAGGAAGCATTGATAAAAAATGAAATTCCGATATTTAAGGATTACTCACTTGTAAGACCGGAAATAGCAATTGGTAGGCACCGATTTGATTTTTTATTAAAAGACCCAACCGGGGCTGATTTTTATTTAGAAGTTAAATCTGTTACTTTTGTGGAAAATGGGGTAGCACAATTCCCGGATGCAATAACAGATCGTGGTACTAAACATGCTTTGGAATTAAAAAGACTAGTTGAAGAAGGAAAAGGGGCAGGAATATTGTTTGTGTGTCAAAGGGCAGATGCAATTTCTTTTCGCCCGATGTGGGAACGAGACCCCAAACTGGGGGACGCTGTATTGAAAGCAAGTAAAGCAGGAGTAAAGATATGGTGTATTACATTAAATGTATCCGAAACTGATATGACATTTAATAAAGAGATTCCTGTAAATTTGGAATTGCAAAATATTTAAATTGGATTTCAAAATACATTATTTAAATAAAATTCTATCGATTGCAACGCTTATAATTGTGTATTCCTGTGCTGCGATTCAGGGGCCTTCGGGTGGACCCAAGGACGAAACACCTCCGGAATTGGTTCAAACTATTCCAAGTGGTGGGACCATCCATTTTAAAAGTAAGCGGGTAGAACTTATATTTTCAGAATTTGTAGATGCTAACTCTATAGAAAAAGCTATTCATGTATTACCGACACTGCCTGAAGAGCCCAAAATCATTTATAAAGGTAGACGAATTTTTGTGGAATTCCCGGACACCTTAATTGAAAACCAAACTTATATAATATCCATTGACAGAACCTTAAAAGATGAACATAAGGTTGCTCTTGCACAGGGAATTCAAGTTGCTTTCACTACGGGTGATGAAATTGACAAAGGAGAGATTTCTGGAACTGTAACTTATGATAAATCCTCTTCTGTCCATCTTTGGAAAGTTCAAAATGAAAAGGATTTAACAGAATTTTATCAACGTATCCCAGATTATGTGGTGGATGCTTCTGATAGTGGAAAGTATAAATTTCGATATTTATCGGATGGTAATTATCGATTAATAGCAGTGGATCGATCTGCATCAGGTTCACCTATTTCTTCAGATAGGACGGTGTATGGAATACCATGGAATCCATTAATTCAAATTGACGATTCAAAAGAAATAACCGGACAAAATATTCGGATCCCAAATAACATGGGTGGAATCAAGATGAATCAAGCAGAATGGGAAACTGGAAATTGGAGTACCATTTATTTCTCAGAGAATATTACAGAATGGGAGTCAGCCGTAAAAATACATGCAATTTATGAAGATTCATCAATACATGAGCCAAATCAATTTCTGGATATTTTGGATGGAACAAAACTTCACCTTACTTTTTCGGATTTAGATAAAAATCAATATGTCACTATTTTGACAAATGGAATCATGCAAGGCGAAGAAACCATTATAGATTCTGGATTGATTAAATTAAGAGTAGATACATCTATTGATACGACAAATCTCTCGATAAAAGCACCCACTAAGAATTTTGTGCTTTCAATCGAGGAAGATAATATCATTCCAATTGAAATTGTGTTTTCAAATTTGATTGATTCTGAGAAAAGCCAGGAGTCATTCGAATTGATGCAAGATTCGATTTCTGTTCCTTTCAATTCCACATGGATTTCACCACTACATTTAAAAATTATGCCATTGGAAAACTGGACGCCTAGAACCTCCTATAAAATATTATTGTTTCGGGATGAAATCCTTCCAATTTTTGGACAAACACTCAAAGATTCAATAAAAACGATTTACTTTAAAACTTCTGATTTTCAAGGATATGGCAGACTTATAGGAACAATATCAGAAAAATTATCTTCGAAAATTGTCGCTGAAATTGCTTCAATGGAAAAGGAACCCAGCGTATTTAGAACTGTTGTAAATTTGGATGGAAATTTTGATATGAAAAAATTACCTGAAGGAAATTATTCTTTGTTCTTTTTTCAGGATTCAGATGGTAATGATCGCTATTCTTACGGAAGAGTCGGTCCATATAAACCATCTGAATGGTTTTATACTTATCCTGATACGATCAATATTCGGACTAACTGGGATATTGAACTCAATTCTATAAAATTGGAGCAGCATCCGTAAATGAAATGTGTAATTCTTGCGGGAGGTAGCGGTACCCGATTTTGGCCTTATAGCCGATACAACAGACCGAAACAACTTTTGAAAATTGTTGGGAATCAGTCAATGTTACAAATGACTGTAGATCGACTTCTTAAGATTAAAAAAGTAACGGATATCTATATTATTACTCGAAAAGATCTTAGAGGCAGTATCACCAAAGAAATATCGGGCGTAAAATCAGAAAATATCATTGTAGAGCCTTCGGGTAAAAATACTGCTCCAGCTATTGGACTAGTTGGAACGTTACTTGGTTTAACTGAGCCAGATACTGTTATGGGTATTTTTCCGGCTGATCACTTAATTGTTGGACACCGTGCTTTTTCAAAGGCTATAAATACAGCAGATCGTATTGCAAAAAAAGGTGACAATTTGGTAACAATTGGTATTCGTCCCACAAACCCTTCTACCGCTTACGGATATATACAATATGATGATGAAACAAAAGGTTATCTGGGTGCCCATCGTGTAAAAACATTTGCTGAAAAACCTCATAAAGATCTGGCAAAACGATTTTTGGCCAGTGGAGATTTTGTTTGGAATGCAGGTATATTTTTTTGGAAGGTGAGAACATTTTTATCTGCGATGGATTTATATATGCCCGAATTGATGGAATCTCTCAATGAAATTGCGCCACTGCTTCAAAAAGGTAAATCATTTCAACAGCAATGGGATTTAATTCAACCTGAATCCATCGATTATGGGCTATTGGAAAAAGCAAAAAATATTTATGTAGTGAGTGGTGATTTCAAATGGAATGATATTGGTTCCTGGAATGCATTATATGATGTTTTGACTTCCAATCCTGATAATAATATCATCCGAGGGAATGGAAAAGTGTTAGGTGGAAAAAATAACCTAATTCAATCCAATGGAAAATTTACAGCGGTCATAGGCGCGAGTAATTTAGTTGTTATTAATACTGAGGATGCTACATTGGTGGTTCCCCGGGATAAGGTTGAAGAAGTAAAAGAATTAGTCGTATTTTTGAAAAATAGTGGTAACCAAGAACTAACTTGATGAAAAAAGAAAAACTTTATTCTGAATTTGAAGAATTAGGCCAACGACTTGGCGTAAAAATAATAAAAGGGAAAGGGAATTTCACTGGAGGAATTTGTATTGTAAAAGATGAAACAGTAATCGTTGTTAATAAATTGAAGCCAATTGAACATCGATTAAAAATCCTTGCAACTAGTTTTCTAGAATATAATCTAGATGATATTTATATGATTCCAGCCTTAAGAGCCTTTATCGAAAAATCCCGTTCCCTCGCTCTTTAAATTTCTTGATTTTAGATAAAGTGTGAGGTTACACTTCACACCCTTGCTTTAAACATTATACGACTTGAAAGAGGCTAACCTATGAAACGTTATCAATCATCAGATATTAGAAACTTTGCAATTGTAGGACATGGTGCTGCTGGGAAAACATGCTTAGCAGAATCAATGTTAATGCTCGGTGGCGAGACCAACCGTCTTGGAAAAATAGAAGACGGTTCTACAGTATCAGACTATCACCCAGGAGAAAAAACTCGCCAAATATCCATCCATGCCACCCCGCTTCATTTGGAATGGATGGACAAAAAATTTAATATGATTGATACACCCGGCTATTCTGATTTTATAGGAGAAGCAACAGGGTCATTAAACGTTGTTGATCTAGCGGTCATCACCATCCATGCTGTTAATGGTGTTGAAGTGGGAACAGAATCTATGTGGAATCAGGCAACAAAACTTGGTATCCCTAAGATGCTTGTTATCAACGGACTCGATAGAGAGCACACTCGATTTGACGAAATATTGGCTCAAGCTAAACGACGGTTCGGAAATAATGTATTCCCTATGCAACTGCCTGTAAATGCAGGGCCCGGATATAATCAGAATATAGATGTGTTACGTACAGAATTAATTACATATGTGAACGACGGTTCTGGAAAAATGACAGAAAGTGAACTTCCAGAAGATTTCAAAGCCAAAGTACAAGAACTCCATGAGATATTGATTGAATATGTAGCTGAATCTGATGATTCTCTTTTGGAAAAATTTTTTGATCAAGGCAGTCTTTCTGAAGAAGAAATGAGAGGTGGAATCCATCAGGCAATACAAAATCAAACATTTATCCCCTTATTTTGCACCTCAGCAACTACCAATATTGGCGTTGCTCGAGTGTGTGATTTTATTAGTAAATATGGTTCATCACCTGATGATCGTAAAATGGTGATTGCTCACGATGAATCAGGTAACGAAGTAAAAGTTTCTTTGAATGGATCGGAAACAGTTCTCCAAATATTTAAAACGATGACGGAATCACATACTGGGGAATTATCCCTATTTCGCGTGTATTCAGGTCAGGTAAAAACAGGTACTGACTATTATAATTCTGACCGAAATACCAATGAGAGATTTGGTCAAATGTTTATCTTGAATGGAAAAAATCGAACTCAGGTGGATCAACTATCAGCAGGAGATATTGCCGGTGTAGTTAAACTTAAAAATACACATACTGGAAATACCTTATGTTCAGGAAAGCATATCACTTTACCCCCTATGAATTTCCCCAATCCTAATATTCATGCAGCAATTGTCCCAACAGCAAAAGGAGACGAGGAAAAACTTGCCATTGGACTTGCGACTCTGCACGAAGAAGACCCGACCTTTATTTATCGTGTAGATAGTGAGGTGAAACAAACAATCATTTCCGGACAAGGAGAACTTCACTTAAGAGTTACAACAGAAAGATTGAAACGTAAGTTTGGAATTGAAATTGAATTAGAAAAACCTAAAGTCCCATTTCGCGAAACAATATTAGGAAATGGCGAAGCAAAATACCGGCATAAAAAACAATCAGGTGGTGCAGGTCAATTTGCTGAGGTTTGGATGCGCATAGAACCTAAACAACGAGGTGACGGTGTAGAATTTACACATTCTCTAGTAGGACAAAATGTGGATCGAGTTTTTGTTCCTTCTGTAGAGAAAGGTGTGAAGACTGCCTGTGCAGATGGGATAATTGCAGGATGTAAAGTTGTGGATCTAAAAGTAGATTTTTATGATGGTAAGATGCACCCAGTTGATTCAAAGGATATTGCATTTCAAACTGCCGGGAAACATGCATTTCGAGAAGCCTTTCTTGAAGCAAAGCCCTGTTTGTTAGAACCAATTATGGATATTGAAGTAACTATTCCAGAAGATTTCATGGGTGATATTATGGGAAACATCTCGGGTAAACGTGGAAAGATTATGGGAATGGACGCTGATGGTAAATTCCAAATGATCAAAGCCCAAGTACCGCAAGCAGAATTATATAATTATGCAACAACTGTTCGATCTCTGACTGGTGGACGTGGAATTCATGCAGAATCTTTTAGCCATTATGAAAAAATGCCTAAAGATCAGCAAAACAAAGTAATCAAAGATCGACAAAATGGTGATGGTGAATCATGATTGATAAGATGAGTTTTTGGAAAAACTAAATGCATATATGACATGTATTTCGTTTCACGCGTATCATACTAACTATCATTCATGAAAAAATTATGGGCTCCTTGGCGGATTGATTATATCCGTTCACCAAAAGAAGATGGATGCATATTTTGTAAAAAATCACAGTCAAATGACGACAGAAGGAACCTCATATTATTTCGTGGAAACGAGTCCTTCGTTCTTATGAATCTTTACCCATATTCGAATGGTCATCTCATGATTTCCCCTTATGATCATACTGGAGATACCAATAGATTATCGAAGGAATGTAATTTGGAAATTATGGAATTAGCAAATACATCCATGAATATTCTGAAAAATACCATGAACACAGAAGGGTTCAACTTTGGCGCAAACCTTGGTAAAGCTAGTGGTGCTGGTATTGAAGAACATTTACATTATCATATTGTGCCTCGATGGCATGGTGATACTAATTTTATGCCGATAGTGGGGCATACAAAAGTGATGGTTGAAGGATTAATGGAAACTTGGGATAATATAAAAATACACTTTGATAAATTAAAGGAAAGTAAAGATGCTTGATTTCAGTCGAACTTGGATACCCTATATCTATTTATATGGTGTTGGCGGAGGTATATTCTTAATCGGGATGTTTATCATTCTCCGATCAAGATCGTTGAAGCTTGAGAGAGTCAGACATAAAGAATGGTATAAAATTCTTATTTTTGGCTTTTTTTATTATATGGGAATTCATGGATTTTTCACATTCGCGGCTATTGGTGAAACGATGTTTGCTGCATTAATAGGTTTGATTATGGTAGCCATGACAACCAATTTGATTTTCACATTGGTTAAAAAACCTAAAGGAGTTGGATAATGGAAACCATTATTCAGACATCGCCTTCTTTTTGGGTAATTATTTTTGGTTATTTTACCCTCGTATTGGGGTTTGGTTCCTTTTTTGCCCGATATAATAAAACAACTCAAGACTTCTTTTTTAGTGGTCGCAGATTTTCATGGTGGCTAATTACGATGTCTATTGTGGCAACAGGAGTGGGAAGCCATAGTTTTTTAAAATATTCTGCAAAAGCCTATGAGCATGGTTTTTCTTCTACCATGACCTATATGAATGATTGGTTCTTTATGCCGCTATTTCTTTTTGGCTGGTTGCCGATTGTTTATTATACCAAGATTCGGTCGATTCCAGATTATTTTGAGAGACGTTTTAACCCAGGAGTTCGAATTTTGGCAACAGTTGCAATTCTGGGTTATATGATTGGATATATCGCAATTGGTTTTCTTACCATGGGGAAAACGTTAGAACCTCTCTTAGGAATAGACCTTTATACTATCATTTTTATTGTGGCAATAATATCAGGAATATATATCACATTTGGTGGACAAACAGCTGTGATATTCACAGACCTTGCACAAGGATTTATTTTAATTTTTTCTGGGATATTGGTTTTTATATTAGGAATCAATTATGTGGGCGGTTTTGATATTTTTTGGGGTGCACTTTCTCCGGAATTCAAATTACCTTTAGCAAATTTTAATCATCCGGCAAATTTCAATTTTGTTGGCATTTTCTGGCAAGATGGTGTTGCAGGGTCAGTTGGGTTCTTGTTTATGAATCAAGGACTTATTATGCGGTTTATGGCTTGTAAATCCGTCAATGAAGGTCGAAAAGCTGCTGTTTTCAATGTGTTGGTATTGCTGCCAATTTCGACAGTTGTAGTTTCCAATGCAGGTTGGATTGGGAAGGCTATCAGTATTGTGACTCCAGAATCTTGGAATACAGCTACACAATTGGATCATGTATTTACACAAGTTGCTTATTTAATTACTGGAAGTGAAGTTGTTTTCGCATTTGTGATTGCTGCTGTCGCATCTGCATTGATGTCAACCGTGGATACATTGATCAATGCTGTGGCGGCTGTAGTAATTAATGATATTTATCGACCTCTTGTAAAAGACAAAGATGATAAACATTATTTGAAGGTTGCAATGATTGTTTCTGCCGGGGCAACCGCCGTGGGAGCATTGAGCACAATATTTTTTAACAATTTTCCAACGTTATATGAAGCGCATGGATTCTTTCATAGTACAATGACCCCACCACTTGTTGTTGCCATATTCTTAGGCATATTTTGGAAACGTTATTCTACACCTGCGGCAATTGCTACTTTTTTGGGTGGTGCAATCCTGATGTGGATTGGAAGTAAATATCCACAGATCTTTATTTCACCCTTTGATCATGGAATTGAGTTTAATCCTGATCGTCCCTATTCATACATCCGTGCTCTGTATAATACTTTGGTTTGCGCAGGATCCGGAATTATTGTAGGACTTTTAACAACACCGCCATCCGAGGAAAAAATGGAAGGTCTTACAGTTTGGTCTTTAGATAAAGCTCGTGAGTATTTTAAAGGCTCTGCACCTAATGATCGTCCCGGTAAGTCCATTCTGGCCAAATGGATCGTAAAAGATTGTGAAGAAGGTGAAGTAAGGTTTTCCATTGGGGATATGGAAACCATGGGCGCAGATGTTGGGGATCTTGTGTATCTCGCTGACGAAAGAAAATGGTTGGGTGGATTGAAATCAGTCCATTCTGTTTATGGAGAGCCTCATAAAGAAGATGGAGTTGTTTATTTAACCAAATTTGATGTTGAAAGAGGACTTTTTAATGATAAGAAAAAATTGATGGCTGAGAAAGAATTGTAATCTTTGACTAAATAAATTATCATCCTAAATTCGCCAGCTTTTTTAGACCATAATCTATTATTCCGGAGTTTTCCGGAAGAAATAACGATCCGGAGTAGCTCAGTTGGTAGAGCGAGTGGCTGTTAACCACCAGGTCGGGGGTTCGAGTCCCTCCTCCGGAGCAATCTAAACCCCGCAGAAATGTGGGGTTTTTAATTCCCCCTTTCTCCAAATTGTATAATAAATTTCCTAGCTTCAAGAATAATAATTTTAATGATAGAATTATTGAAGAAAATTATAGAGACATCTTTTTATTGTACTAACTTCAAAAAATTTGTAATAGCAAATGTCATATCAAATCCGTCCATACAATACTTTAGATCATGATACGGTTTATGAAATATGTTTAAAAACTGGTAATTCAGGCAAAGGTGCGGAACATCTTCATGATGATCCAATGATTTTGGGGCATATTTATGCAGGCCCCTATATCACTCTTGAACCGGAATCAGCTTTTATATTAGAAGATGAAATGGGTGTATGTGGTTATATCATTGGTGCATTAAATACCAATTCATTTTATAATAAAGTCAAATTAGATTGGCTACCAAAACTCCAAAAAAACTATACGGATCCTAGTGAACATTCAAAACCATGGAATAAAGATGAAAAATGTATCTACTTACTTTTCCATCCTGAAACCCCTCTGGATTTACCTGATTACCCATCCCACTTACATATTAATCTTTTAACCCGCGCAAGGGGTCAGGGACTGGGTAAAAAAATGATGGATCATTTAATGAATAATTTGAAAGAGCGTGGTTCGAAAGGGCTACACCTTGGATTAGGCATAAAGAATGATCCTGCTTTTACTTTTTATATAAAATATGGGATGATAGAATTAAAGAGAAATTCGGATACTATTTACATGGGGATTTCATTTGAGTAAAAGAATGAACATTATTTTGAAAAATAACATATTCCTTCTATTATCTGTTAGTATGATTATTGCAAAAGATTCCCCAAATAATTGGCATTCATATTGGACCCAATCGAGCAAAGCAATCATTATGGATAAATCAAACCAGTGGCTATTAGCGAACACTGCAATAGTTGCTTTGGGTGCCACTCAAATTGACATGAAAGTGAAAGATTATGTTCAAGAAAATATGATTCTTTCAGATCCCATTTCTCATTTTGGTGATGAAATGGGTGGCAATTGGGGTCACTGGATTCTTTGGTCATCCATTGTTACTTCCTCTAAAATTAAAAAAGATTCGAATAAAGAATTCATGTCAAAAATTCAATACTCAACTCTTGCCATGGTATCCAATGGATTAATTACTGTTGGCATGAAAAGAGCTTTTGGCCGTGAAAGACCCAATGGGAGTTGTTGTGACTCATTTCCCAGCGGACATACGTCTCATAGTTTTACAATAGCTTCAATTGCAAATGAACTATACGGAAAAAATATTGGATTAATTTCATATGGGTTGGCTACATTAGTTGCTGTGAGTCGAATGAATGATAATAAACATTATTTGAGCGATGTCATCTTTGGTGCAGGATTAGGTACGGCTGTTGGGCGAGCTTTTGCAAAAAATTATCAAAAATTCGAAGAAGCAAATATTCAAATTGGGTTATCATCTCAAATGGCCTTGAAAATTGTAATTCCCATAAATTAATTGAGAATTATTTTTTGATTGAAATATGCACGTTTTATATTCTAATGGTTTTTCTAACAAGTACAACTTTTGGAATTGATAGACTATTTTTAAAAACCCGAGTTACAGATATTAAGTATGGATGCATAAATGATAGCAAAAAATTGGATTGAAGCTAAAAAACAAGTTGATAAATGGAAATCAACTGAACTAAAAGTGGTTTTTACCAATGGCTGTTTTGATATTCTCCACCGCGGACATGTGGAATATTTAACCGATGCAAAAGCATGTGGTGATAAGTTAGTAACGGCTTTAAATAGTGACAGTTCCGTTCGTGGTTTGAAAGGAGACTCCCGTCCTATACAGAGTCAAGATGATAGAGCAGCTATTCTAGATGCATTAGCATCAGTTGATTTGGTGGTTGTTTTTGATGAAGAAACACCGGCAGAAATTGTTAAAATACTTATTCCGGATGTGCTGGTAAAAGGAAGCGATTATACACCGGAGACTATCGTTGGAGCAGAAACAATTACTGCAAATGGGGGAGAAGTAAAAATTATCCCATTTCGATCTGGGCAAAGCACATCCATTATTATAGAAAAAATTATTAAACTTTAATTAATCAGGCTTAACTCCGCTGTAACCACTGCATGTATTCTTTAACACCTTCTTGAACTGTTTTAAAGGAGCCATCGAAACCGGTTGTGCGCAATTTAGTTAGGTCAGCTTCTGTGAAACTTTGGTAGTTGTCTTTTAATTCGTCAGGGAAAGGTATATAATTAATTTCACCCTTGCCGTGATAATTAATAACCGAATTGGCAACTTCATTAAATGATTGACTATTTCCCGTACCAATATTGAAAATACCTGTTACATCGGGGTGCGCCATCATCCAAAGATTTACTTTTACAACGTCACCTACAAATATGAAATCCCGACGTTGTTCACCATTGTCAAAGCCGCCACTACCTTCGAATAGTTTCGGATTTTCACCCGCTATAATTTGGTTATTAAAATGAAAGGCTACACTGGCCATGGACCCCTTATGCTGCTCTTTGGGGCCATACACATTGAAATAACGAAAGCCAACCACTTGGCTCTCAAAGGATGATTCGTACCGCCGAACATATTGATCAAATAAATATTTGGAATAGCCATAAATATTGATGGGATTTTCGTTTTCCGGGTTTTCTTTATAAACAGTACTATCGCCATAAGTGGCAGCAGATGATGCATAGAAAAATGGGATTTTTCTATCCAAACAATAGTGGAGAAGAACTTTCGAATATTCATAATTATTCTCCATCATATATTGGCCATCCCACTCTAAAGTGTCAGAACAAGCGCCTTCATGGTGGACGGCATCAATCTTGCCAAAATCGTTTCCATCTTTGATGAGAGAAATAAAATCTTTTTTATCATAATAATCAGATATATCCAAATCAGATATATTCCGGAATTTCCCCCCGTTTTTTAAATGATCAACAACAATAATATCATTATGACCAGATTTGTTTAACCCTTCAATAATATTACTGCCAATCATTCCGGCACCGCCTGTTACAATTATACTCATTTCATGTTTCTCTGAATGAATATTAAACCTAAAACAAGACCTTTAGCAATGGTTCAGTTTATCTAAGACCTAGAATAAAATTATACACCAGGCTACTTTAGCAGGACCATCTTTCTGGTCTGCGTAAAATCTCCTGCTTGTATATTATAAAAATAGAGCCCGGCACTAATCGATTCACCTGCAGAGTTGGTTACATTCCAATTGATAAACTTTTGCCCAGCATTTTGTTCTGTGTTCACTAAAGTTGTTACGCATCGCCCCATTAAATCAAAGATAGTGATATTCACAAGTCCATCTTCTGGTAAATCATACCGAAGTGTTGTCATTGGGTTGAATGGATTTGGGTAGTTTTGATATAATAGATATGAATCAGGTATTTTGAGCACGGGATGAGTCACATTTGTCAGTAAAGTAGCTATCTGAATAATAAATTCCTTACACTCTACTTCATAAATTGATACTGGACAAACATGCAATGTTAGTGTGTTGTAATATGAAATATCATCTATTTCTCCTGAAACACTAACCTGTAAGTTTTGTCCAGATGCTATATTGACAACGTTACTTTCGTTAAACCAACCTAATTCATCAATTATATTATACTCAAAATCAAAATCTAGATAACCTTCATTATATATAATAAACTCAAAAGATGTATTACCTACAGGTAGAGTAATTAAGGGAACAGAAATATTTTCAGTGAAATTCGGCAATTCAACAGAAAATATAAGGGGATATAATCCTGGAATGCGCAAAGCTCTGTATTGAGCATCAACTTTAGCTGCCCATACAACATTATTTAAGCTATCGACCTCGACTAGAGTTTCTTTTTGCCCTGCTGTTATCAAACTATTCCCATTGTCTAATCTATCGCAATCACCATGCTTATGGGTATATAAACTATCTGGTAGAACGTATTCCCAAATAATTTCAGCAGATAAAGAGTCGTCATCATTTATACGTATTTCTAAGCCTCTGGATAATTCAGGATCTTTGAAGTTTCCATTATCATAAACCATTAAATTACCATTATCTAACTTTCTGATAGCATGCTGAGCTGAAATATCGATATTTTGTCCAAATACGGTGTCGTTTGAAGGTAAATTTTTCCCCAAATTCCATATAACTTCTCCACTTGGATAACGAATTTTACTAATCCTTGATATATGACGAGAACATATCATTATGGTACTATCTATTTCATCAAAATACAGTGAATTTGCATGAGTCCAGTCAAATTCTGCATTTTCTATAGGATCGATGTTTCCGATTAGCATTTCTACAAAATTAGTATCCACATCTTCAAACGAATAATGCTCTCTTGCGGACCAGCTCCAAATCTCATCACCATACTCATTCCAAATAAGTATTAAATCAGAAAACCAATTTATTGAATCAACCCCTGCGTCATCCCAATAAATTTTACCGGGCCATTCCGGTACTGTATTTCTATAGGTTTCCCTTACTAAACCCATGTAATGAAGTTCATTATCAAATGTTATTGGTAATAATTCTCTGATAACTCTGCCAGGGGAAACCCACAATATATTCCCCTTTATATCTGATCTAAGTCCATTATTTTGAGATGTCCCCGGACCACTTTGGAATCCAATTATTTGGCCATTATCTAAGACACTTGTGATGCAGTATAGTAGAGGGTTATGAGGCCACATATATATAATATTCCCAGATCTATCAATGATTCTTTCTTTTATGATAGTATATCCATCCTGATAACCATCATTATTAATATATACATCTGGAGTATCATATTCATTATTCAAAGGTAATATGCTAATCTGTAGAGAATCCAGCCAGCCAGAATATTGCCCATCTTCATCTATAGCTCTTAGCTTAATACTATATTCTTCATTCCAGTAAAAAATATCAATTACTGCGGCCAAAGTTGAGTCTACAATCGAGCTAATCTCATCATTATTTTTGTATATGATTAAATTATAAGATGCTGCGTCTTTTTCCTGCTCCCATTCAAATAGTATATGAGTAAAATTAAAGATTTCATCATTGATAGGGGCCGTAAAATCCCCAAAGACTGTGGATAAAAATAGAATAAATATTATTTTCTGTTTTAACATATATTTTGCTCATTCTAAAACCAAAATTGTATAATAAATTTATTCTTAAATAGTGTCTCTGCTGAAAAACAATATAGCTATTTCCGCTCGTATTAAATGCCATCTGAATATTTCTAGATGATCTAAAAAATAAATCTCTTTTTCTTTGTTCATTGACTAATTATTCCTTCTTTTATGATATCATGAATATGTATAATTCCTAAATATTTTTCGCTTTTTATTACAATAAGTTGAGTAATATTGTTTAGCTCCATCTCTTTAAGTGCGTTATAAGCTAAATCCTCAGGTTTTGTAATTTTTGGGTCACAACTCATAATATCTTTAGCACATAAAGAAGAGATGTCTTTTTCATTCTCAAGCATTCTTCTTAAATCTCCATCTGTTATAATTCCAGCTAATTTTTTATCATTAAGAACAGCTGTTACCCCTAACCTATTTTGAGAAATTTCAATAATAACCTCATTTATTGATGCGTTGGGGTTAACTTTTGGAGTATAGTCAGAGATTAGATCCTGAACCTTTATATTGAGTCGTTTCCCAAGAATTCCTCCTGGATGGAATCGAGCAAAATCTTCTTCTGTAAAATCCTTACAAGCTAATAAACTTACAGCGATAGCATCTCCCATTACCAGTTGAGCAGTAGTTGATGATGTTGGCGCTAAATTATTTGGGCATGCCTCTTTCTCCACACCTACGTCTAATGTAAAATCAGACTTTATTGCTAAAAAAGATTTAGGATTTCCTGTTAATGCAATAATTTTATTCCCCATATTTTTAATAAAAGGAACAAGCGCTTTGACTTCAGGAGTATTTCCACTTTTCGAAATACAAATTACTACATCTCCATCTTGAATATTACCTAAATCGCCATGTATTGCATCAGCAGCATGTAAGAAAATAGCTGGCTGTCCTGTAGAATTAAAAGTAGCCACCATCTTATTAGCAATATTAGCACTCTTACCTATTCCAGCAACTATCAATCGTCCTTTTGTGCTAAGAATCAAATTGATAGCATTTACAAAATCATCATTAATACTGCTCTCAAGTTTTGCTACTGCAGCTAATTCAATAGCAATTGTTTCTTTTGCAATTTTTTTTATGTTAGATAAGGATTTCATAAAATAAAATAGTATTTTCGTGTATAAAACCGAAAACAAAAGTATCAAATTTTTCAGCTATATAACCAGTTTTAATATAATCCATTTCATATCCCTAATTTGTAATTGAGACTATAGTAATGATATCCAAGTTTAAGGTATTGAGAAGTGATTTTGAAATATTCAATAATTTAAATACTTCAAACTTTTTAGAAATATATGGTTATTTAATTTTCACTTTTATCTATTTGAATTTTTAAATTGTCGTACTACCAATGAATCACTGAATGGAGAACTCTTATGAAGAAAATCATTTTAATAATTTTTATTTTCACATGGCTTCAAGCTGATACTAAACCAAGAGCTCGTGATTTGGGGTTTCATTTTGATGGCAGTCCAGGGCCACTTAATGCAATAACCGATGTATCCGGTGTGCAAGTGGGCCATACGACTTTGATTGAAGGTGAAGGCAAACTGGTTCAAGGTAAAGGCCCCATTCGTACTGGTGTAACAGCAATTTTACCGAGAGGAGCCCGTAGTTTAGATGACCCATGTTTTGCGGGGTGGTCATCCTTGAATGGCAATGGAGAAATGACAGGGACCACTTGGGTTGAAGAATCTGGGTTTGCTGAAGGACCCATTATGATTACCAATACACATAGTGTTGGAATTGTTAGGGATGCTGTCATTTCCTGGCGGGCAAGCCAGGGTTCTGCTGATGCCAGTGGATATTGGTGGTCGCTGCCCATTGTTGCTGAAACATGGGACGGATTATTAAATGATATTAATGGTTTTCATGTAAAAGAGAAACATGCTCACGAAGCAATTCGTAATGCTAAAGGTGGACCAGTTAAAGAAGGTTGTGTCGGTGGGGGAACCGGAATGGTTTGCCATTCTTTCAAGGGTGGAATTGGGACGGCTTCTCGTGTGGTGACCATTAATAATCAAGATCATATGTTGGGTGTTTTGGTCCAGGCAAATTATGGTGACCGTAAAAATCTCACTATTGCTGGTGTGCCTGTTGGGAAAGAAATCACAGACTTGATGCCTAGAGACAGTTATGAGAAAAACCATGAAGGTGATGGTTCAATTATTGTTGTGATTGCTACAGATGCGCCGTTGCTAGCGCATCAATTGAAACGATTGGCTCGTCGGGTCCCTATGGGCATTGGGAAAGTTGGAGGGTATGGGCATGATGGTTCCGGTGACATTTTTATTGCATTTTCTACAGCAAATTCTAATGTGGCTTTTTCTGATGGTAGAGTCAATGTAGAGATGCTTCCAAACTGGATGATCTCACCACTTTTTGAAGCTACGGTTCAAGCTGTGGAAGAGGCAATTGTCAACACATTGGTTGCAGCGGAAACTATGGAAGGGATCAATGATAATAAAGTATGGGCTTTGCCACATGATCGACTTATTCAGGTAATGAAAAAATATAATCGTATTGATTGATTTGGTTCAGTCTTCCCTTAAATTGCCTGCTCTTATAATATATTATGTTTAAACGGTACTCTAAAAATCCCATTATATCGCCCAAAGATATTATTTCATCCCATCCGGAAATGGTTGATGTTTCATCTGTTTTTAATCCCGGCGGTATACAATTTGGAAATAAAATATTACTTTTACTTCGTGTCCAAAATCGGGGCAGAGAAACCTTAACAGTTAAAGCTACCAGTGATGATGGTGTTCACTTTTCAATTGATGATAAACCCATTAAATTTTCTAGATTGAACAATTTGGATGAAACCGTTTTTCATATTTATGATCCACGTATTACGAAAATAGAAAATACTTATTTTGTCATGGCTGCCATGGATGTAGTGGGGAAATGCCTATTGGGACTTTTTAAAACCGAAGATTTTTCTTCCTTGGAATTTTTAGGGATAAAAGGAGAAGAAGACAATAGAAATGGTGTACTTTTTCCGGAAAAGATTAATGGGAAATATGCTAGCTTTGATCGTCCAAATAAATCTCTGTTAGAAAGTGGTGTAACTACCGGCAATGCGATTTGGTATTCGGTGTCTGATGATCTGAAAAAATGGGAATCAAAAGAAATGGTGATGGAAGGTCGGTTGCATTACTGGGATGAAAATATTGGTGCAGGTCCTCCGCCCATAAAAACAAAAAATGGCTGGCTTATGGTTTATCATGGTATTAGTATGCATTATCAGCCGATCTACCAGGCTGGTGTTGTTTTATTGGATCCGGATGAGCCATGGAAAGTCATATCCCGTGGGAGATATAACGTTTTGGAACCTCGAGAAATATGGGAGATGGTTGGCCAAGTACCGAATGTAGTTTTCCCCACCGGATTCATTGTTGATTCATTTGATGAGAACGGGAATGCCAGTCTGAACAGTGAAGTAAAACTATACTATGGTGCAGCAGACACCCATATTGGATTAGCAACATCCACGGTACAGGAACTGATTGATGCGTGTTTTCCCTAATAATATATTTATATTATTACTCAACTTATCACTGACTCAATAAGAGATCAGATCTTTTTGGACTTGAAACTGGTAAAAAGTTGTCAAAAAAGAAAAAATAGGGATACTCCCTTCATCTTGGGCTTTGGTATTCATTATGAAAAACCTAACCTGTAATATTAACCAACATATGAGCTTTTTAATTGCTACTCTTTTGTATATAGGTACAGTAGTAGCAGAAGAGAGCCTTCAAGAAAAAATAAAAACTCAAGCTTCTTTTTATATTGAAAAGAATACATATATTAAAAATCAACAAGAGTGGCAAATGAACTTATATAAAAAACGAATTAAAGAGTTTAAAAATGACCCGATTGGTCAAAATAAAATTGTATTTCTCGGAAATAGCATCACCGAAGGAGGCGGTAACTGGAACGTTAGATTTGGTGTCAAAAACATTGTAAATAGAGGTATCTCAGGAGATACCACAGAAGGTATATTGGATCGACTTGACGAAATCATATACTATAAACCAATAGCAGTATTCTTATTAATAGGAATTAATGATATCTTCGATGCAAATATTCCAGGTCGGGGGGAAATAACACCGTCATATGTGTCAAAAAACATTATAAAGATTGCAAACCAAATAACTAATCAATCACCATCTACAAAAATATTCATTCAGACTATTTTACCTATAAATGATAAGATTTATACTGAAATAAATGATTGGTTTCCAGAGCATGCCGTTGCACTACCAATACAAATTAATAAAATAAACTCTCTTATAAAAAATATTGACCTAGGTAATAAATACACCATTATTGATTTACATTCAGCATTTATTAATAAACACGGTCTAATGGATAGAGCCTATTCAACCGATGGTGTTCATCTGAATGATGCAGGCTATCAGCTTTGGGTTGAATACGTTGGGAAAGATGTTCAATCATTAGCTATTAATCGTGACGCAGAGTGATATTGCTGGTAATACAGGGACTCCATCCTAATGAAGCAGGGTACAAATTGATGTCAGGCATTACTGAGAAAATAATTTTGCAGGCCACGAGTTAAAAAAGACTTATATTTTTTTAATAAATGTAGAATTGTAAAATGTCAGACGATCTTATTAAAGAAAAGCAATTAGACAAAAGAGAGTCAAGTGATGCCAATTATTGTTAGGTCTTTCCTTTTTATACTAGTTGGTTCAATTATATTTAGCCAAGCGTTTTTAGATAAAGAATTCCCAACACCAAAAATTGAATACAATCCCAAAACTTATTTATGTTTCAAAACAGATGAATTGATTTTGATTGATGGAAAAATTGATGAAGCCACATGGGAATCAGCACCCTGGACAGATTCATTTGTAGATATTGAAGGGAACTTAAAACCCGCTCCCT
>CAZCHA010000009.1:0-26251 GCA_964498175.1 uncultured bacterium | reverse complement strand
GAGAGAAATTCAGTGTTAGTAATGTAGCCATTGGTTTGGCATACGCTAAGCGATTAACGGATAAATTTTCGTTTGGTGTAAACCTCAAAATGGTTCAGGAAAAAATATGGCAAATGCATGCCCAAGGATTTTCCGTTGATATAGGATCACTTTTTACTACCGCTGGAGGCATAAGGATAGGGATGAGTGTTTCCAATTTTGGTGGAAAACTCCAAATGGGTGGAACAAATACACTGGTTGATTTTGATATAGATGAAACCATTTATGGAAACAATGACCGTATTGATGCCCATTTAGATGCAGGGAGATGGCCACTACCGCTTTTATTCAGATTTGGGCTGACAAAGGATTTTATGATTGCTCCAAATCAGAAAATAACAATAGCTACAGATGGTATTCACCCCAATAATAATGTTGAATATGTGAATGCAGGCATTGAATACAATTTTAATGACCTATTATTTTTGCGGACAGGACAATCCCATTTATTCATGGATAAGGTAGATTCCGGGGACAAAGCTGAACAGGGATTGTCATTTGGATTTGGTTTAAATTACCAAATTCCTCGTGGTCCAAAAATCAGAGTGGATTTTGTTCAAACAGATTTTGGAGTATTTAATTCTATATCAGGATTATCCTTAAATTTTAATTTTTAAAATCTTTTAGACAGTTCTTAAATACCAATCCAATTCCAATGGGGTAATTTGGCTGTCAAATTTTTTCATTTCCTTATATTTTGTTTTGTAATAAACATGGCAAAATTCCTGCCCAAAATACTTTTTTATAATTTTCGATTTTGAAAATGCATCCAAACTTTCTACCCAGGCCATAGGCAATGATGGTTTATGTTTCAAAATTGCATCGCCAGTAGATATTTTAGGCGGTTCAATTTTTTGTGTCATGCCATAATGAATTCCCGCAAGAATGGATGCTGCAACTATGTAAGGGTTTGCATCGGCGCCGGAGACACGATGCTCAATACGTTTTGCTTTTTCCGGGCCTGCCGGAATTCGAATTGCTACAGTTCTGTTATCTATACCCCATGTGGGTGCCATGGGCACATAAAGATCTGGTTGGAATCGTCGGTAGGAATTTGCATTGGGGCAAAAAATAGCCATGCTTTCTTTCATGGTTTTGCATAATCCGCCAATGGCATGTTGAAGAATATTTGAGCCAATATTATTTAAAGGATTGGAAAAAATATTTTTCTTATTTTTATCTAAGATACTAATATGAATATGTGTACCACTGCCGGCTTGTTGAGCGTAAGGCTTGGCCATAAAAGTAGCGATCATGCCCATTTCCCGTGCGACACCCTTAACCAGACGTTTAAGTAATATAGCATTATCACAGGCAGATAATGGATCTGGTTCATGTTTTAAATTTATCTCGAATTGGCCTGGTGCATACTCCGCTAATGCTGTATCAGCAGGAATACCCTGGGATTCAGCTCCCTTAGCCACTTGATCCAAAAAATCCTCATAGTCATCTAAATCATCTATTGAATAAACTTGGGTATTTTTATCCCGTTTCCCGGTGACAGGTGAAATTGGAGGTTGTGGGTATTTTTGTCTGTTTCGTCGAATATCCAATAAATAGAATTCTAATTCAACCGCCACTACCGGGGTGAATCCTGATTCGTGAAATTGATCAATAATCCGTTTAAGAACTTGGCGAGGATCGGCAAAAAATGGATTACCATCCGCTTCGTGCATAGTCATTAATAATTGAGCCATTGATTTTTTATACCATGGCGATTTGGATAAAGTGCCTGGGATGGGATGGCATACTCGGTCTGAATCTCCTTGGGCAATGCCTAAGCCACTCTCTTCTACAGTAGCACCTGTAATATCACCGGCAAAGACCGATGCAGGCAGGAGAAGCCCTTCTTGGAAAACTTTTTCTAATGCACTGGTTTGGATACGCTTGCCACGTAAAACACCATTTAAGTCTGCAATTAAGAGGTCTATGCCCTTTAAATCTGAATACTTTTTCAGGAATTGGTTGTAATTATCAGGTTTTATATGTGCCATGAGATTGTTCTTACATTTAAATTATTGTGCTATATCTATACAAAGACTAACAAATCAATTGCTTTGCAGCAAGCATTGAGTCTAAAATGATAATTTAAAAAATGAATAAGCCTATAATTGGAATATCTACTTGTTTTGAGAAACGGGGTGCCCATTATTACCATCAGGCAGGTGACAAATATATTGCTGCTATTTCGAATGTATTCAATGGCTTACCTCTATTAATTCCTGCGATTGGAACCAAACTCCACCGGAAAAAACTTTTAGAAAGTCTGGATGGAATTTTGTTTACAGGAAGTTATTCAAATGTTGAGCCTCATCATTATGGAGGTCCTGAAAGTGATGCAGGAACAAAGCATGATCCCAAACGTGATGCTACAATGTTACCCTTGATAAAGGAAGCAGTTGATTCCGGAGTACCGATACTAGCTATTTGTCGAGGGTTTCAGGAAATGAATGTGGCTTTGGGAGGTACTCTCCATCAAAAGGTTCACAGTGTTCCGGATATGATGGATCACAGGGAAGATTCTACCCTGGACTTGGATGGGCAATATGGATTTTCTCACCAAATTTCTATTACACCTAATGGGATCTTAGACCAAATTTCTGATGATAAAAAGCCATGGGTTAATTCGGTTCACTGGCAGGGCATTAATCAATTGGGAAATGGCCTAACCGTTGAAGCGATCTCACATGATGGATTAGTGGAATCATTTTCAGTCACTGATTCTCCATCGTTTACATTGGCTGTTCAATGGCATCCTGAATGGAAGGTTATGAAAAATTCATTTTATAAATCAATATTTGAAAAATTTGGTGATGCATGTAACACCAAGAGATAAACAGAAGGAAAAAAATGTCAAGTTATAATACTCAGCAGTTGCAAGATATAGATGGGCAACATCATATTCACCCTTTTACGGATCACAAAGCATTAATGGAAAAGGGAACACGAATAATAACTCGTGCAGATGGAGTGTATTTATGGGATTCCGATGGGAACAAGATCCTAGATGGTATGGCGGGACTTTGGTGTGTGAATGTGGGGTATGGCCGTAAGGAATTAGTGGATGCTGCCACAAATCAAATGCAAGAATTGCCTTATTATAATAACTTTTTCCAGACAACACACCCACCAGCAATTGAGCTATCAAAAGCATTGGTAGATATTTCTCCATCCCAATTTAACCATGTGTTTTTCACGAATTCTGGTTCTGAGGCAAATGACACAGTTGTTCGGATGGTTCGTCACTTTTGGGCATTAGAAGGAAAACCCGAGAAAACGGTCATTATAAGTCGAGAAAATGCTTATCACGGCAGTACCGTTGCCGGTTCCAGCCTTGGTGGAATGAAAGGGATGCATGGCCAAGGTGGCTTAATGCATGATATTGAACATATTGCCCAACCATATTGGTATCGTAGCGGTAGTGAAATGGATCCCGAAGAATTCGGATTGAAAACTGCCCAGGCTTTAGAATTACGTATCAAGGAGATTGGAGAAGATCGTGTAGCGGCCTTTATAGCTGAACCGGTACAGGGTGCCGGTGGGGTGATTATTCCGCCAGCTAGCTATTGGCCCGAAATTCAACGAATCTGTAAAAAATATGGGATTCTATTGGTTGCAGATGAAGTGATCTGTGGATTTGGTCGTCTTGGCGAATGGTTTGGTTCAGAGCATTTTGATATCAAAGCAGATCTTATGCCCATCGCCAAAGGGCTATCATCTGGGTATTTGCCCATTGGTGGTCTAATGGTAGGTGATCGAGTAACGGAAACTGTGATCAATAAAGGGAGCGATTTTAACCATGGATTTACCTATTCCGGTCATCCTGCAGCATGTGCTGTAGCATTAGAAAATATCCGTATTCTAAAAGATGAAAAAATTATAGAAAAAGCTAAAACTGAATTAAGTCCATATCTTCAAAAAAAATGGCTGGAATTAGGGGACCATCCAATGGTAGGTGAAGCAAGAGGGATAGGCATGGTAGGTGCATTGGAATTGGTAAAAGACAAAAATACTAAAACATCCTATCCATCAGATCAAAATGTTGGCACGATTTGCCGTGATTTCTGTTTCAATAATGGGCTTATCATGCGAGCTGTTGGCGATGCTATGATCATATGCCCTCCTTTAGTTATTTCCCATTCAGAAATTAATGAGTTGATTGAAAAAGCAAAGTTATGTTTGAACCTGACTTGGGAGAAAATTAATTCATAAATAATAGAATAATTTAGATTTAATGCATAGGTATTGAATTTAGTATATAACGAAAACATTTATTTGTCCAAGTCTCCCACTTTTTAATCCCCAATAGAATATTAAATATCTCTATTTATGGTGTTCAATTCAGGCGAACTTCCGCACCACATTTTCAGCTTCATCTTACGAAGAAACAATCATCCGCACCGGTAAAACTTATTTATGAGTATATTCGAAAATTTTGGCCTACATCAAAACATTATTACGGCCGTACATGAATTAGGTTTTGAAATCCCCACACCAATCCAATCTGAGACCATTCCACACCTAATGTCATCCCATCAGGATATTATTGCAACAGCTCAAACAGGAACAGGAAAAACTGCAGCATTTGGATTGCCAGCTATCCATTTAGCCAATCCTAATAATAAGAATACTCAAACATTAGTATTATGTCCTACACGGGAGCTATGCTTACAAATCACTCGTGATTTAAAAAGCTATTCGAAATACTTGAAAGGCATAAACATACTTGCAGTGTATGGTGGGGAAAAGATTGATTCTCAAATAAGAGCACTTAAAAAAGGTGCCCAAATTGTTATAGGAACACCTGGAAGAACACGAGATTTAATCAATCGGAAAAAATTATTTGTTGAGAATATTGAAAGAGTAGTTTTAGATGAAGCTGACGAAATGCTCACCATGGGATTCAAGGAAGAATTGGACGCTATTCTGGAGAATACACCAAATGAAAAACAAACGCTTCTTTTTTCTGCAACCATGTCCAAAAAGGTTGTTTCGATTACCCGAAAATACATGAAAAACTCAGCGGAAATAGCCGTGGCGCGTACGAATATTGGAGCAGAAAACATTAAACATGTGAATTATATGGTACATGCCAAGGATCGTTACGAAGTACTCAAAAGAATCGCAGATATGAATCCAAATATCTATGGAATTGTTTTCTGTAGAACCCGTCGTGAAACTAAAGAAATTGCCAATAAATTAATGCATGATGGTTATAATGCTGATGCGATCCATGGTGATCTCTCCCAACCACAACGGGATGAAGTAATGGGGAAATTCAGGCGTCGCAGTTTACAAGTCTTGGTAGCCACAGATGTTGCTGCCCGTGGATTAGATGTAAATAATTTAACCCATATTATTAATTATAATTTACCTGATGACCCAGAAGTATATGTACATCGTAGTGGTCGGACAGGGAGAGCTGGAAAAAGTGGAATTTCTATTGCTATTATCCATACTCGGGATATGAGAAAGCTAAGAGAAATCGAACGGATTTCAGGAATTTCTTTTTCAAAAGAGTTAGTCCCAAGTGGTCGGGATATTTGTGAAAAACGCCTTTATGCACTCATAGACAAAATTGAACAAGTAGAAGTAAATGAAGAACAAATTGGGCCATTCTTAGATGATATTTATGAAAAATTAAATTCATTTGACCGAGAAAGTCTCATCAAGCATTTTGTTTCAGCAGAATTCAACCGCTATTTGTCCTATTATAAAAATGCACGTGATATCAACATATCCAGTAGAAAAAACAAAAGGGATATTAGAGGAGAACCACGTGGAAGGAAGAATAGGTCTGAACGCGGTAAAGCAAAACTTGCTACAATCTATATCAATGTAGGTTCTCGGAATAAATTGACCCCCAATCGACTCATGGGATTAATCAATGAAGCAATGGATTCAAAAGATGCTGTGATTGGCAGTATCGATATTATGAAAAAATTCTCCTTTTTTGAAATTGAAGACAATCGGAAAAATGACATTATAAAGGCCTTAAATAAGGAAACATTTGAAGATGTTGCACTCTCTGTTGAAATCTCCAAAGAAATGCCAAACAGAGCGCCATCCAAAAAAGACGATTTCTTTACAGGAAGGAAAAAGAAAAAAGGTGGCCGAGATCAAAAATTTCGTAGTAAAAAAGATAAAAAGGGTAAAGGCAGAAGAAGTAAACGAAAAAACCGGAGATAATCATTTTTTCATATTTTTTAAAAGGGTGTCAGATATCTCTTTTTAACATATCCCTAAAGCATGAACTTTCGCCGCTAAATTTTACCCCAATTCAATTATTTTAAGAAGACATAATGAGAAAAGAAAATTTTAGAAATATTGCAATAATTGCCCATGTAGACCACGGGAAAACAACCCTCGTTGATGGTATGCTAAAACAGAGTGGCACCTTTAAGGCACATCAACAAGTGGAAGACCGTATAATGGACTCAATGGACCTTGAAAAAGAGCGTGGTATTACAATTACAGCTAAGAATACCGCTATTCATTTTAAAAATATCAAGATTAACATTATGGATACACCGGGTCACGCGGATTTTGGAGGTGAAGTGGAACGAAGTCTGAATCTGGTAGATGGTGCTTTGTTGCTTGTTGATTCCAGTGAAGGCCCTTTACCTCAAACTCGATTCGTGTTAAAGAAAGCACTGGATAAAAACCTTCCAATTATTCTTGTAATTAATAAAATTGATCGAGGGGACTCTAGAATTAGGGAAGTTGTAGATGAAGTATATGACCTGTTTATTGATTTGGATGCCACTGATGAACAAATAGAATTCCCAATTTTATATACAAATGCTAAAGCAGGTGTAGCCCATATTAATTTGGATGACAAATCAACAGATCTTGAACCACTTTTCGGTACAATTCTATCAAAAATTCCTGGACCGGTTGCAGATGATAATTACACCCCGCAGTTTCTAGTGACCAACCTGGATTATGATTCTTATGTGGGGCAAGTAGCTATTGGTCGATTGAATAATGGTACGCTTGAAATGAATTCCTCATATGCGCTTTGTGGAGAGGAAGGAATTACGCACCACCATAAATTTTCTGCCTTATACACATTTAAAGGGCTTAAAAAAATCCAAGTTGATAAATTGGAAGCAGGAGACATTATTGCCATTGCAGGATTAGATGGGATTACTATTGGCGATACAATCTCTGATAATGAAAATCCTGAACCTTTACCAAGGATTGAAGTGGATGAACCCACCGTTTCCATGTTATTTTATGTAAATAACAGCCCCTTCGCCGGGAAAGAAGGGAAATATCTCACCACCCGTCATATTCAGGAAAGATTGCAAAAGGAGATATTGAGTAATGTATCTCTCCATGTCCTATCAACAGAAAGGACCGATGTGTTTGAAGTTAGGGGTCGGGGTGAACTCCAAATGGCTGTTTTGATCGAAACCATGCGTAGGGAAGGGTATGAGTTTATGGTTTCCAAACCACACGTAATTACGCAGGAAGAAAATGGAAAAATAATGGAACCCATGGAAAAAGTTTTCTTGGATATCCCAGAAGATAGAGTGGGGATAATTACAGAAAAGTTATCAAAACGAAAGGGGCGAATGACCAATCTCCAAAATCATGGCAGTGGTAGAGTAAATATGGAATTTTCCATCCCATCCCGTGGATTGATCGGTTTCCGGAGTCAATTCATGACGGACACTCAAGGTGCAGGAATTATGAACAAACTTTTTGACGGTTTTGCTCCTTGGTTTGGTCGTATTCCTCAACGTAATACGGGCGCATTGGTAGCAGACCGGAATGGGAAAGTAACAGCTTATGCTTGCATGGGTATGATGGACCGTGGCGAATTGTTCATAAGCGTAGGGACAGAAGTCTATGATGGTATGCTCATTGGCGAACGGAACCGTTCTGAAGACCTGAATGTGAACATTACCCGGGAGAAAAAATTGACAAACATGCGTGCATCCGGAACGGATGCATCTGTCACGATTCGTCCTCCAAAACTTCTCTCTTTAGATCAATCCATTGAATTCATTGCGGAAGATGAATTAGTGGAAATAACCCCTCTTTCGATTCGTTTAAGAAAAATGGAATTGGATCAGAATAAACGAGCATCCCAACGGAAAAAAGAAAAATACGCAGAATTTTAATTTTTTTAATCAATCAGTTACCTTAGTAAACCTGAAAATCCAACCGGGAATTGAAATTTTCCATTTCTCCTAATTTATTCCCATTTTCATCGAATCGGATCAAAGTCCACGTTGCACTTTCCTGGATTAGGAATTCGGTGCCAGTTTCGCTCGAAATAGGATAAATCTGGTGTAAATAGTGATAAGCGCTATCCAGCAAAATGGTATTTAATTTCGTTTCTAAATCAATTTTCCCTGCCACCCATGAGTTCTTAACAAGGTCTTTACCTACATAAAAGCATTTCTTAGACATGGTATCAATTTCTACATCTGTTACATAAATATCCGGTTCAAGGATTTCTGAATCGCCGATGGGTGATAAATGGACGATCCCTGCACGGGTGGCTACCCAGCCTCCGCCAAAAGATGATAATGATGACGGCGTATCCAGTTGGTTGAATTTTACTACATGATTCCAACTCTCATTATAGGGCAAAAACCACACAATCCCGGAATCAGGGTTAGAAATCCACAATCCATCATTGATTGGATCCGAAGATATCTCGGCATCCCAACCGAATGGCATTCCGATATTCAAGGTTTCAATCTTTTCTCCCTCTTCATCTAATTTTATGATGTATCCATTCCGGGTCAGGACATGAATACGATTTGTTAATTGGTTTACATCCAGGTCTAATGGATAATCACCAATATAAATATATTTGGTTTCATTTAGATCGGGGGAGAGCAAAAGCACAGCCTTATCATAATAATCTGCCACCATGAAACGATTATCCGATTCCCTGTATTGGATGGCTCTCGGAGAAGAAACCGATTTGAATTTTATTAAATAACTTCCGTCCCAGGAAAGGATTCGTACACTGTTGTCATAAAAATCAGCAACATAAATGGAATAGGGTCCAACCGTGACAGAGATAGTATCAGATAGCGGTGACACCATATAATCCGTTTCTACCTGAACCGCATAGGTGTAATTTTGGTAATAAGACACTGCACTGTCGGAATAATTGGTGGTAAAACCTGATACGGATGCATACTCAATTAACCCTGTATTATTCACAGATTTATAGATGATATAAGCCGATAGATCGTTAATATTAATTTCATTCCAGGATATTCCCACGATGTCCCGAACGGGTACTAATTCCAACCCGGTTGGTTTTCCATCCGTGATTGGGTTTTCTACATCAAGTGGGTTTAAGCGATCTCGGTTAGAACAACTTAATATAAACAATATTAAAGTATAACTTAAAATAAATCTATTCATGTTATATATATGTAAGGATTAATATCTGTGAACAAACCTGGGAAAGGACCACCATCCAGCCTGAGAGTTTATCCAATTCTTCGGTGCGATTCCATTCTGAATTCATGGTATTGGGATTACCGCTATGGAGGTAATTGTTAAAGTGTTGGTCAGCCTTTGACTGGAAATACCAGGCCAGTCCGGCAAATGAAACCACACCTGTGAAAGACGCTGCTCGAATGACTTTTTTCTTAAATTGAATTTGTGGTATTCCACTTGGTACCGGGCTTACTTGGCTTAATGTATCTCGGGGAGAATCGCTTACTGAAAAGGGGCAAGCGGAAAAATCAATTTTTTCCTGCCCTATAAGATAGGACACGAGGATAATGAAACCGATAATTTTCTTCATTGATAATACCGCAGCATCTTTTTTACATCTTGGGTCATAAATCCTTTTCCGACTCTCCAAAAACCTGTAATCGGTTTCCCTGTTCCAATCTGCCATTCCAGACTTCCGTTTTTAATATTGATTCCGGTCAATGTTCCGTCAGCAAAGGGGATGATACAAAGATTTTTGGAATAAATTGGTGCATGTTTCACCAAACTGGTATCTGGGAGATCAAATTCAGTTTTTTCGCCCGTTGTTTGTGAGATAATAATCATGTTTCCATTTTTACTCACTAGAAAGATATTGTCTTGATCAGGCATCAAAAACACATCAGCTATGGGTTCCCAATTGATTTCATCTATTTTATTCCCTGTTCCTTTGTCTAAAATGAAAACGATATCCCCATTTACAATCACTAGTCTGGAATCCCCTCGCCGAATAATCATTGATTCATGAGTCAATCCTAAGTCGGCCTCCCAGATCAGTTTGTCTATCTCTAATACTTTAAGAATGCCATTATCTTGAATCACGAAAAGGAATTCTCCATCCTGTTGCAAAGAAAGGATTCCCTGGCGATATTTCCATTCTGTAATTAGATCACCGGTATCTACTGATAGAAATTTTACTTTATTTCGAGTGGCAATTACAATCTGGGAATCATTCACAATAGTTAACCCGGAATTGATCAACCCTTTTTCCGTTCGTTTCCAGCGTTGTTTACCTAAATCCAGGTCATAGAAGCCCACCATTTCACCTTTCTGAGATGTAAATGCAAATCCATCTTCTGTAGTGTTTATTTTTACATTTGAGAATTTCATCAGGTTTGGATGCCATTTAGATCCTTCCTGTTTCCCAGATAAACTATTCAGGATAAATGCTGTGTTTCGATGGGTAAAAACCAATGCCAAACTGTCATTGATAGGGAAAACGTCCTGAAAGGGTTCATTGAACTTTTCTTTCCATTTCAAGTCCGGTTTTTGAGAAAGGGAGCCTAAAGGTTGTTGCTTCCATTCCGTGTCAACTATCACTGATCCGTAACAACCATAAAACCAAAGGGCTGTAAATAGAAAAATGAAATGAGTAGCATATCTCATCGCTTAGAAATCCCACCCAAAAAAGAATTGCACAAATTTTTCTTGGGGCCGGATATTGACATGTTCAGATTTCCAGCCCATATCCAAACGAAAGACTAATGCACCCATTAATGTAGCACGGAATCCGAGTCCGGTACTGGATAGAATTCCCGGGAATTCCTGTTCCCAGGCATTGCCCAGATCTAGGAATATTGCTCCCCGGATAGGTGCCAGCCAAATTGAACCTGATTTAAAATTCATTTCCAGTTTTTGAGCAAAGGGGAACCGTAATTCATGATTTAGCATTACCATCTTTCGTCCCTTGATTTCGTTCCAGCGATAGCCGCGAATGCCCCAGCTGCCTCCGATGTAATAGCGTTGTATATCCTCTCCTTCATTCATCCAGATCATCATTCGCTGCGCTAGGGTTATGCGAGGGCGGATCTGCCAATAACTTCGAAGGTCTATCCAGGTTGTAAGGTTGTGATAACGTCCACGAGAAAAATCATAGGTCGGTCCCGAAGTAATCCGTGCTCGCCAGCCGTCCATGGGCCCCGTCACAGTCCAGAGACTATTATCATGGATAAGGGAGAAAAAATTTGAAATGAACAGAAAATTTTCCGGATCATCAATGTAATTATCTTTCATCGAGTACCAAAGACTGGAACTCATTTCGATTCTCCGGTGAATTGAATATGGAAAGTTAAGGGCGCCCCTGATTCCAGCGGTTCTCTCAAAGAAAAACGCTTTGTAAGGATTGAAATATTCATTCGCAAAATGAAAGGCACTTATTCCCCAGTTGGGTCGTCCGGTCATATTCAAATATGTGATAGCAAGATTCCAGTGATCCATGATTTCTGCCTGGGTCTGGGCAGAATTATTTAAGAGAAAATGAATATATCGGTTCCCTAATTGATCGGATAGGGACAATTGTGCACCACCTAATACGCCGTAGATTGGATCCATAGCCACGGCTGTCTGTGCAAAATCAAGTTTATAACGTAATTTGAATGGTAATTCCCCTATCGTCTCTTCCTTACCGATTGATGGTGGCCAGTTGGATTGGGCTTTTGGTTTAATTCTGGAGGGTGTCCAGAAAACGGAATGAATGGAGTCCAATTCCAGCGCAGCCACCTGATAACTGTAATTTTGGAAGACACCAGTCACCACACTATCGGAATTCATGGGCCGGAATTGAGAAATGCCAGTATGAAAATTGGTACGCTGTGTCAATCGTCCCTCGCTGATGTGGAGAGACCAAATATTGGTCATTCCAGTCTTGTCTGATAAAAAATGGATAGCGTTAGCGGATGAATCCCAATTGGGGTAGGTTTTTGTATAGTCATCATCCAATAACAATCGAATATCATTTGACTTGAGATTAAGCGCATACAGGTCAAGTCCGCCATTGAAAATGTCATTATCCCGGTCGGAACTGAACAGGATTGTTTTTCCATCGTCTGTAAAGGAGGGATCCTGATCCGTGAAAATATCGTTGGTCAGGTTCTCCAAATTATTCGAGGAAATGGTAAAAAGGTAAATATCTGAATTTCCGTTGTAATGCTGACCTGTGAAGGTGATTTGGTTACCATCTATGGAAAACCGGGGTGAATGAATGGTCACCAAGCTATCATGACTAATGGTTTGAAGTATTTTGCCGGATTGACGATCCAACAGATGAAGTACGTCCTGCTGGTGAGCTTTTACACCCAGTACAATCTGATCATTAAATATATCAAGTCCGGACTGGAGGAAATGCAAAGATTCCAGGTAGGGTGTTTTCCCTGTGGCTCTGATCCGTTTTTTGGTTTCTTCATAAAGTGGTTGGTCATATACCGCCGGATATCCATCCCGGCTGGATATATAGATCACATGCCGGTTTTGCTCAGAATCCAAGTAAGATACGGGGAAAATGTTCAACCCCTCGCTGGTAATTATGGTTTCGGATTGGGTCGCTGGATCTTCTCCGGTTAAAGCATGGGAATAATATTGTCGCAAGGATTGGTTCCACTCTGCCTGCAAGGTCTTAAATGATTTATGGGATATAAAGGCAAGCGCATCTTCGAAGGAATCATAAATCCATGTGTTTTCCATGAGCCATCGAATTCGCTCAATCCCATATTCTTGCTCAAACCACCGTAGGAAAGATTGCCCTTCTTTGTACGACAAATATCCACCCACCTGGTTCAAGGGAATTAATGTGCCATGAAGCAATCGGTCACGGATGACCATATCGGACTGCGTATCCCAGCCCACGGACCACCATTCAGCCAGTCCCTCGGTAAACCAGTGGGGAAAGGCCGTTGGTCGGGAAATATTTTTAAGTCGAACCGGATCCATAATCTTGCTGAATGTGAATACATGAGCCAATTCATGAACCAGAACATTTCGAAATAAAGATAGGTTGCCCATATAGGGAATCACAACCCGTCCCTTGCGGTGCTCAAAAAAACCGCCAACACCCTCAGGAATTAACATGGGTAGGACATTGGTTTGCTGGAAATGGATATGGTTACTGTAGATGATCATGGGGACCGTATCCCGGAGGGTGTGATTAAATTTCAGTGTAAAATCAGCATAGGCATTTTCCAGAATCGAAGCCGCCATACCGGCAATAGCTTTTTCTTCCTTATAATAATAAATACGAAAATGATCCGTTTTTAGGATTTGCCAATTAAATTGCTCGTATTGAATCTTATTTTTCCCAAAATAAAATTGAGCGTATAATCCATTCGGCAGGAATAACATTATCATAATAAAAATGATGTGAATGGAACGTTCCCGTGACATAAGAAAAATTACAAGGACAGGGAGATTTTGGCTAATTGATTACTATATTTTTTTTTGAAAGTCATCGAGCATGAATATGATAACGATTTTTTATAAGTTCCGCCCCTGTTTTAAACCGTTATTCTAAAGATGAGATTTTATCCAAGTCAATTCATATATACATTTTGTATCCTATCCTTTTTGTTATCAAATGGAAATGCGGAAGATACCTTTACTCTCCATGGTCAGATCCAGTTCAATGATGATGGTATGGGATATGGTGGATCAGATGTTTGGGGGTACACCTCTTTGGATGGCGAAGACTATGCCATGATGGGAATTTTAGAAGGCGTAGTTTTTATTCGCGTAGAAGACATGATGATTATTGATACAGTTTTAGGTCCGATGCAGAGCGATCCATACTTTCATCGAGATATTAAAACATTTGAGAACTATGCCTTTGTTGTAAGTGAAAACACCGGAACAAATGAAGGAATGCAAATCATCGATTTATCATCCTTGCCGGATAGTGTTTCATTAGTTAGTACTTATATCTATAATGATCATATTCGGTCGCATAATATGTCCATAGATGTATCTACAGGGTTTGCCTATGTACTGGGCCAAAACCGAGAAGGAGTTCGTATCATTGATATTAATAACTCCGAAGATCCGCAGGAAATTCATTATATATTTACGGAGCAAATTCATGATGTTTTTGCACGAAATGATACGGTGTATATTGCTGAGGGTTGGCGTGGAACATTTTCAATGTACGATGTAAGCCAAAAAACATCACCAGAGTTAATAGTTAGAGTAGATATCCCTGAAAATGGGTATGTTCATACTGCTTGGCCTTCAGATGATGGTAAATATGTGACGACCACAGAAGAAACTGCAACAAAAACAGTAAAAATTTGGACCATTGAAGATTTGGACAATATTCATGTTGTAGGCGAATATCTTGGGCCAAATCTTGTAGCACATAATGCACAAGTTATGGGGTCCCGTTTATTTATATCAAATTATACTTATGGAATGTCCATTGTCGATTTCAGTGATCCAGTTGACCCAATTGAATCTGCTCACTTTGATACCTTTACTGACAATGATGATCCATCACCACCTTGGGCCGGTAATTGGGGAATTTATCAATACACAGAAAATGATTTTGTATTTGGCAGTGATATTAACGGGTTATTTACTGTCATGAAATATTATAAAGGATTAGATAATGGTATGTTATATGGTGATGTGAATGAAGATGAAATCATCGATAACATGGATATTATATTGATTGTCAATATGATTTTATATAATTTGAGTTTAACTGAATCACAAAATACACTCGCAGATTTAAATTTTGATGATATAATTAATATTTTTGACATTTATCTCTTAGCAGAATTAATCAATAACAATTAAATCAATGAAAAATATATCCTTTCTATTACTAATTCTTTTATTAAATATAGACTGTGTCATATTTAATTCTGATTACAAAATTAAAAATGGAGAAAAGTCCGAATCTGAAAAATTTCATGAACTTCTTTCTGAACAGTGGGAAAATGGGATTGTAAGAAATCCTGAATGGGCATCCAGTTTAGGGGATAATCGATTCAATCATAAACTAAATGATACGTCCTACGAAACCATTTTGAAAAGGCAAGATAAAACCAAAGATCTCCAAGAGACTATCAAAAAAATAGATCGATCTAAACTATCTAAAGATGATCAATTGAATTATGATCTTTACCTCCATGGGATAGAAAAACAGATCGAGGGATACCAGTTTTTATCTTATTTAATTCCTATAGATCAAATGGGTGGAATCCAGATTGGTTTTGCTGGGATTTCAAATTATATGCCCTTTAATAATGTGAAGGATTATGAGAATTATCTCGCTCGAATGAGGGCATTCCCAACCAAAATGGACCAAACGATTAATCTCATGGAACGGGGTGTAAAAGAAGGTTGGGTGCCCCCAAAAATTATCTTGGGATCCGTTTCGAATCAAATCAGTGCTCAATTTGAAAAACCTATCAATGAGTCACCACTTTATAAACCTTTTAACGAATTTCCCCAATCCATTACCCGCGAAGAACAAAATAGATTGACAATTGAAATGAAATCGGTTATGGAGAATTATGTATATCCAGCTTTTGAATTGTTATTCACCTATTTCAATGAATCGTACCTGCCAGAGTGTCGAGAATCCATTGCTTGTAAGGATTTTCCCAATGGAGATATTTATTATAAATATCAGATAGCGAGCTATACAACCACAAATCTTACAGCTGAAGAGATTCACCAAATCGGATTGGGCGAAGTAGATAGAATTCGGGCTGAAATGAAAAAAGTTGTTAATAAGACAGAATTCAATGGGACATTTGATGAATTCCTTACCTTTCTTCGTACTGATTCCCAGTTTTATTTTACATCTGAGGAAGAGTTGTTAAATGAATATAGAATGATCTGTAAAAAAGCCGATGCCGAATTACCCAAGTTTTTTGGATTACTTCCAAGATTACCTTATGGTGTAAAACCAATCCCAGATTATCAAGCACCTGCATCGCCAACAGCGTACTATTATTCTGGGTCTCAGGAAGCGGGCAGAGCAGGTTTTTTCATGGCCAATACCTTTAGACTGGAGACACGTCCAAAATATGAAATGGAAGCACTTTCAATTCATGAAGCGGTTCCTGGGCATCATTTACAGATCACCTTAGCACAAGAACTGGAAAATATACCAAAATTCCGTCGATATGGAGGGTATACCGCATTTGTGGAAGGGTGGGGGCTTTATTCTGAAAAATTAGCGGAAGAGATGGGGTTTTACAAAGATCCTTATAGCAAGTTTGGTCAACTTACCTACGAAATGTGGCGCGCATGTAGATTGGTTGTAGATACGGGAATGCATGCTTTGGGTTGGACCCGTCAGGAAGCAATTGATTATATGCTATCTAATACTGCCAAAACTGAGAATGATGTTACCGTAGAGATTGATCGATACATTGCGTGGCCGGGGCAAGCGTTAGCTTACAAAATAGGTGAATTGAAGATTCGTGAACTTCGCTCCAAAGCAGAAAAAGAGATGGGTGATGATTTTAATATTCGAGATTTTCATGACACTGTTCTAGGGAATGGTGCTGTTCCATTAATCATCTTAGAAAAACATGTTAATGAATACATATCACAGGTTCAGTAGCCTGTGATCAATTATTGATCAGGCTTCAATGGCATCTGTACTATTTATAATTTAGAATATTTGGAAGATTATCTTTAAATAATTAATAATTATTCCTAAATTTGTCGGCTTTATCCAAAGCCAAACAAACTATTAACATCTCAACTAGGGGTCATTGACTTGGCTAAAACTAAAAAAGACCAAACCATTGCTGTAAAAGAAAAGAAAGAACCATCCAAAACAGCCGCAAAAACACCCGAAAAGAAAAAAATAAAACCCAGTAAAGTTTCCAGTGGGAGTATCAGCATGTATTTGGCCGAAATTGGGAAATTCAACCCGTTACCTCCGGAACGCGAAGTTGAATTGGCAATTCGAATTCAGGCGAATGATGAAAGAGCCATGAAAGAATTGGTAGAAGCTAATCTTCGTTTCGTGGTTTCTGTAGCAAAAAAATACCAGGGAAATGGTCTCTCACTTGCGGATATTATCAATGAGGGAAACATGGGGCTTATTAAAGCAGCCAAACGATTTGACCACACTCGTGGATTTAAATTTATCTCTTATGCTGTTTGGTGGATTCGCCAATCAATTCTTCAGGCGTTAGCAGAACAATCCCGTCTGATACGGTTACCATTGAATCGTGTAGGAACCATTACCAAGATCACTCGCGCTGCAGAAAAATTAGAAGCAGAAGTTGAACGGCAACCAAAAGGGGATGAAATCGGTGCCCAATTGGAAATGAGCGGTGATGAAGTCCTCATGGCCATGCAATATTCAAGACGCCATAGTTCATTGAATTCACCTTTCCAGGAAGGTGAAAATAGTAGTTTGCTTGACATCATTGAAGATTCTGAAGCTGAAGAGCCAGAAATGAAGATTATGTTGGAATCTATGACCGAAGAAGTAAACGGTGCACTGGAAACACTATCTGAGCGTGAACGCGTGGTTCTTGAAATGTATTTTGGAATTAACCGCGATAGTGCTATGACATTGAATGAAATTGGTGAAGAATTTGACCTTACTCGGGAACGTGTTCGTCAGATTAAGGAAAAAGCTATTCAGCGATTGCGTCATAGGTCACGGAGTAAGAATCTTCGCAGATATTTAGGATAATTCTCAATTATCTTTTAAAAAAGGGGCTTATTCAGCCCCTTTTTTATTTTCACCATTTGTCATGTAATTTTAATGAATATGTTGAAGCAAATAATTAGAATTCAAATTGAGAATAGTATTTATGACCGACTCATGGCAGAATCTGTCAGATATGCAATAATTAGTCTTCCCTATACTATCAATCGAATGAACTTAATAGATATCCAATCCCGCATTACAAATATTGCCAAGGGGAAAATATCTGAAAAAATATTTCTTCATTTTTGTGATCTGAATGAAATTCCAGTTAAAACTAAAAATTGTGAAACACCATTTTACTTACCGGATAAACGGGATTTTATTCTTGGGCGTGAAGAATGGGATATAAAAAATAACTTTTTGCGCCATGATGGAGACATTCTTCTAACTGAAGATTATTTAAACTTGCCTGGATTGGTTCCTAATCGTGGAAGCTGGGACCAATGGTCTAAAAAAAATAGTTGTCTCCATGCGCCGGAGACTGAATCTGTTTGCTATTTATTCTCGTTTATGAAGGGATGGAAAGGAAAAATACCATTTGTATCTATTGGAATATCAGATGATCAAAGTGCATTTTTAATCAAATTGATTCAATCATCAGGAATAAAAGAAAAGCCCTATCAAGAAAAATGGTTTTGGTCAAAAATGACAAAATTGGGAAATGGAATTCCGTTTACGTATCTATTGAATTTTCACCCGGAATTGATTTTATGTGGATTAGCACAGGAAAAAGATTTTTCTCGATTTATTGATTTGAAACCGCAACTCTTTCAAAAAGGTATATTTAAAACACGGATTAATAATAAGGGCATTGGCATAAAAGAACTTTCATCATTTTTATCTCTATATCCTCGACTGAGAGAAAATATGAAATGTGGAGTATTATTAGATTAGAGCTTTTGAAATGTTAGACAATAATGGTGGAATGTATTGCTTACCCAGGTATGTTTGTAACCGTAAGGTGCGATTTGTAGATCATCTTGACACCAGAATCCGATATGTTTTAATTGAATGAAATTGATTAAACGTTTTGTTAAATCAAAGGCTAAGGGATAATGATTTCCTTTCTTTTTGATATTTTTCACTACAATAGTAAAATGACCGCCATTTTTTAATCTGGCTATAGTTTTATCATAAATATCTACTAGAATGTCTAAAAAGTTTTGGTAATCATCCAAGTTTCCCAAATCATTATCATTATCTGAATAATTGGTTTGAAGGCCTTTTTCTTTTCGAGAAGCCTGGACTTCCGCTCCTCTCATATTTAACATGTTCCAGTAAGGAGGAGATGTAATTACATAATCCAATTCAGGCAAATTAAATGAGGAAATATTTCGTGCATCACCTAGAAATATTGAATAATCACATTTTGTAGAAATTTCATTACATCTATTACTGGCTATACTATGGAAAAGTTTACTTAACTCAATGCCAAAGGCATGTCGTCCCAATTTCAATGATTCAACTTGCGTGGTTCCTGTTCCGGACATGGGATCAAAAACTGTATCTCCTTTTTTAGTGAATTCTTGAACATACATATTAACAAGATTCTCTGGATATTTAGCAGGATGCAGAATTTCGTCTCTAGATCGAGGTTTGGGTTTCAAGATAAACCAATTCTTGAAAGATAAAGAATATAGTTTAATAGATGCCTGTCTTTGGCTGGTTTGAATAGGTTTTGGTGGAATGAGTTTGGAATGTTCATCTTTCCGAAAATAGAGAGATGTCCAAGTATTCCCATCGGGGAGACAAATGATTTTTTCATCCTTTCTAGTTAAATAACCGGCTAATTGATCTGACAAACTCCACGCGACTGGAATCCCATTATCATTTACATGATTTGTGGATAACAAAATCCAAAGGAATTTTCGAGAGTTAAGTTTGGGCGCAAATTGAAAAATCCAATTTAAAGACGATTCTAAATCAATATTTTCCCCAACAAGATTCACAGCTAAGAAGTCAAAGATATCTTGCTTAGTTCCACAGTTGATACCCATCTTTTTTATGTTAGATTTAATCTTGTGTTGAAAATCAGGAGATCCAAAGGCCATTATATTCGGTGCAGGTACATGACTGGGTTTTATAAAAAATCGAAGATTTTTAAACAAAAGGGAATCCATATCCTCGAAAATGGTAAATGATTTTTGGAAAGGGAGCCATTCCTTTGGTCCTAGGTCATTGAAGTTATTTTGAGTTTTGGTCATGTGGAGTGGAGTACTGATGTTTAATAAATAAGTGTATGGATATTTGAAAGAAGCCTTATAAGTCAACTAGACAAATCAAACCCATTCTTGGTTGAAAGAACAAAACTCAGGTATGTCAAAACTTTCAATTATTTTTAGCATAGATATGAAATTAACAACAATTGATGAATTATATTTTTTTCCAGATAAGTCATATCATCACTTTATTTTTAATAACAGAAAAAGTTCAGTTTTTTTCCTTTGGGTTCCAAAGGGCGATTAAGGTACCAAAAATTAATATATACCCTCCAAACCAGACCCACCAGACAAGAGGGTTTATCATAATTTTTAAATAGGCGATTTCTTTTTCCATATCTACTCCAGAAAAGATGGTATAAATATCCTTATTAAATGTGGAATAAATATCTAGTTCACTATGTGGTTGCCGTTTATCTGGATTGGGATGAAGATGAAAATATATACGTTTCTCGGGAAAAACAGATGTTATTAATTGACGGTTAAGACTCCATACATTTAGATTTGCAATCCAAGCTATATGATTTGGCCTTTCTTCTGGAGTAATTGAAAGCAATTCAAAATTATAGCCACCAAATTCTTTGTTCTCTCCTGGTTTAATGGCGAATTCGGTTTCAGAATCGAATGCCTTACCTGAAAATCCAATAAACATAAAAACAATTCCTAGATGGACTATATACCCACCATACCTTGATCTGTTTTTTGAAATTAAAGTTAACAGTGCATTAATAAATGATTCATTAAATCGTGCTACCCTTGATTTTATGCCACGTTGGAATTCAATTATTATTGCTGCGGTTACAAAACCAATCAACGGAAAAGAAATTATAGTAGTATTTCGAATTCCGAGAGAAAAACAAATGATAAAAACTATAATACCAGAAAATATTGGGACAAAAAAATTTCGGATTAATGCTTTTTTTGAGGTCCGGCGCCAAACCAATAAGGGTCCAACACCTGTTAGAAACAATAATATCAAGCCAAGAGGGATATTCACCTGATTGAAAAAAGGAGCTCCCACCGTAATCTTCTCACCATTTACTGCTTCAGATAAAACAGGAAATATTGTTCCCCAAAAGACTGAAAAGCAAATTAATCCAAACACCATATTATTAAATAGAAACCCACTTTCCCGTGATGTGAAAGATTCTATTTTTTTATTAGCTTTTAGTAATGGTAGCCTGATAAAAATGAGAGTAATACAACAAACGAGAATTAAAATAATAAAGGCAATAAATACAGGTCCCAAATCTGAAACTGCAAAAGAATGGACGGATGACATAATACCGCTCCGTGTCAAAAATGTCCCAAAAATACAAAGAATAAAAGTAGTTAATATTAAAATCATATTCCAAGTTTTAAGCATTCCCTTTTTTTCCTGAATTATAATGGAATGTAAAAAAGCTGTCCCCGTTAGCCAGGGCATGAATGATGCATTTTCAACTGGATCCCAAGCCCAGTAACCACCCCATCCCAATTCCTGATATGCCCACCATCCGCCTAGTATTACTCCAGCACTTTGGAATAACCAGGCTATTAAAGTCCATCGACGAATCGATCGAATCCAAACTGAGCCTGTATCTTTCATAATTAACGCAGCAATTGCAAATGCAAATGGGACTGTAAATCCGACATATCCCAAATACAATGTTGGTGGATGAATCGCCATTGTAAGATTCTGTAAAAGCGGATTTAGGCCATTTCCATTGGTAACCTGAAAATCTGCGACTGTTGGTGCAAATGGATTTTCAACAAAATTCACCAGGATCAGAAAAAATGCCTGAACAATTACCAAAACGATTATTATCCAAGGCAACAAATTTGTAAATGAATTCCTATATTGGAATATGACAATCAGAGTATATATAGAAAGTATAAAAAGCCAAAACAGGAGCGAACCTGATTGCCCCGCCCAAAGGGCTGTAATTTTATAAAGTAATGGTGTTTCTAAACTAGTATAATGTGCTACATAATTAACATCAAAATTGCTGACCAACAATTCATTTAACAATAAAAAGGTTGCTAGAATTGATAAAACTGATACAACAATTGCTGCACGGCTTCCAGCAATAAAAAATCTATATTTATTATTTTTCAGAAATATAGATAAAAGGAAAATGCAGATGGTAGCCATCCCAAGCCCAAGGCTTAAGGAAAGACTACCAAATATAGATATCATATAGATTCAGCAGTATAAATTGATTCATCCTTCAAATCACCCTCATATCGAGATGCACATTTAGTTTGAAGTTGATCAGCCTTAAATATACCATTTAGATAATTCCCTTCAACGATGACTTCTGCATCATCCTTAAAAAGATCCGGGCGAGTTCCCGTAAATTGTACAAGAACACTTAGTTCACCCTGTTTTAATCTGAAATTGCAATCCAGTAAGTTGTTTTCTGACACTTGAATTGTTCCGGGCGAAACTAATCCACCTAAACGAATACGCTCTGACTGGTCAATCGAATTAATTTCAGTTAATGACAGAAACCGAACCATACCTGGATTTGCTTTATTTGGGTTCATTGTTATGTAGCCGATCCACGAAAACGCTAAAAACGATATAGTGATTATTACAATTAAGGTTTTTTTTGTACCCATCTTTATTTTACCTATTTCTTGTCCATTTTTTGGTCATTATTCAAATAACCATAACTAAATTTATTAAAAAAATAGTACAACATTAAAGATACTTAGATAAAAAAATAACCTGATAATCATGAATCATCTTTTTCCATTAATCCATTAATATTTCTTTTTGGTATTCCCCATTTAAATCCATTTAAAAAGGAATCTTTACGCTTTAAGTAAGCGTTATTTTATTATCACGGATAACATAAATTAGTTCACCCAGTATTGAATTGACCATTAAGTATGTAGTTAAGGTCCAGTTTATTAGTTCATAATTGCTATGCATTTAATCAGGGTTTACTATTTTGAAAATGTAAGGTGAATTAAATTGAGTCTGAACCTAACTTCTCGGCCAATTTAATTGAGCCTAATATGAGATATAGTATATTTTTATTAATTTGCACTTTTTTGTTCAGCGCAGATGACAAAGCACCTAGGCAGCGTACTCGTGACCGAGATGTGGATATTCATCATATCAAAATAGATGTAACGGTTGATCTTGTTGAAAAGTCAGTTTATGGAAATGTAACCCATACACTAAGTCCATTTAATTCTTCTCTATCCGAATTCGAATTGGATGCGGAAGATATGGAGATTCATCGTGTAAGATTGAATGGGAAGGATATTTCATATAATCATCATGGGGAGAAAGTTTTTCTCTCTTTGAGTAAGCCCATAGGATGGGAAGATACAGTTAAAGTTCATTTGGATTATACAGCATATCCCCGAAGAGGAACATTCTTTATAGCTCCAGATTCGGTTTATTCAGAAAAACCATGGCAAGCTTGGACGCAAGGTGAAGACACAGATAACCATCACTGGGTACCTTTGTATGATTACCCTAACGATAGAGCCACCTTTGAGGTAAAGCTTACAGTAAATCAACGATATTCAGCTTTATCGAATGGGGAACTGGTTTCAATCAAAACACATGAAAATGGTACTCATACTTGGCATTGGCGAGAAAACCATGCTATGGTAGCGTATTTAATATCTTACGTGGTGGCAGATTTGGTTAAGGTTGAAGATTCGTACAAGGGAATTCCTGTGAATTACTGGGTTTATAATGATAATAAGCATGAAGCCATGCGCTCATTTGGTTTGACACCGGATATGATGAAATATTTTGGTGAAAAGACGGGAATAGAGTATCCATTTGAGAAATACGACCAAGTTATCATAGATGATTTTATGTTCGGCGGTATGGAAAATATTACCTTAACTCATAATACTGACCGCACCATGTATGACGAATTTGCGGAACCGGATGTCAGTAGTGACGGGCTGGTGGCTCATGAATTAGCACATCAATGGTATGGTGATTTAATTACAACCCGAAATTGGGCCAATGCATGGTTGAATGAAGGTTTTGCCACCTTTTTCTCCCGAAAATATCGAGAACATCACTTTGGTTCTGATGAAGGCGAATATATACGCTTCGGGGAAATAAATAGTTATTTTGGATCTAATAAACGATGGAGACGACCGACCGTCCAGCACCATTTTTATGAATCGATGGAAGTATTTGATGGCCATATATATGCCAAAGGAAGTTTAATACTGAACATGATGCAAGATTATTTAGGCGATGATGCTTTTTGGCGGGGAATTCAACATTACACCAAAGAAAATGCTTATAAGAATGTTGAAACAACTGATTTGAAAAAAGCCATTGAAGAAACAACTGGCCAAAACTTGGATTGGTTTTTTAAACAATGGATTTATGAACCGGGTTTTCCTGAATACGATGTAAACTGGAAATATAATCAACGAAATAAATCCATAAAACTCACTGTTAAACAAACTCAAAAGAATACTAATATTTTTAAAATGCCAGTTCAAATTAGAGTTGATGATGATCTTCATACAATCTGGATTGATGACAAGAAAATGGTGTATGAAGTTCCGGCCAATAAACGGCCTAAAATGGTTATATTTAATGCCGAAATGCGCATCCCTTGTAAATTGACTTTTAATAAATCTATTTCTGAGTGGATCATCCAATTGGAAAAAGGTCCACATATTTTGGATAGGATAGCTGCTGCAAAGGAATTAAGTACAAAAAAGGGCAGACATATTGTAGAAAATGCATTATTGAATGCGGCAAAAAATGATCCCTTTTGGGGTGTAAGGAATGAAGCGGTAAGTGCATTTGCAAAATTAAAGTCAAAAAAGTATGCAGATGAATTAATGGCATTGGAATTCGGACAAGACAATCGTGTTCGTCGTGCTATTTGGGGCGCTTTAAAAAATTATAAAGGCAATGAAGATGTTAGCCGATTCCTGGTAAATGTCATTGAATCAGATGAAAAATATTATAGTGTTGCTGATGCATTTAGAGCATTGGTGGTTGTGGATACTACAGCAGCACGACAAAAAGTAGATGCATTGCTTGAAACAGATTCTCACAATGATGTGATTCGAAAAGCAGCCATCACTTATTTTGGCAGTGTGGTGACGGACAAAAATTATGACCGATTGAAAGAATTGGTGTCCTATGGCGGCACCACTTGGGATGCACGCCCTGAAGCGGTGAATCAGTTAGGGAAATACGTCAAGAAAAAGCCAAAAACGGTTGATCTGTTTGTTGATCTATTAAAAGATAATACGAGGAATGTTCGGCGAAATGCTGTAAGGATGCTTAGAACACACGGAAATAAAAGTCATTTGGGACATTTGGATGAAGTATTGGCCATGGATCCCATCATTAGCCGAGATGTGCGAGCTGCAAAAAAGAATATTTTGAATCCACCGAAAAAACCTGCTAAAAAAGGTCCGGAAAAGAAATTGGAAGAAGCGAATAAAAAATTGGATGACATCCGGAAATTGATCAAATATTAACATGGGCCAACCTTGGTCAGTTTGGCTTTTGCCGGATAAGACAGATGGAACCAATCTTCAGACATTGGTTGAGGGTTGCTGCGCACGTTTCGGCTCTCATTCATATGACCCTCATGTGACCTTATTTGGGAGAGTGAATGCAGATTCTAAAACCACTTTTTCTTTTTTATCAGATTGTGTTCTTGGGTTTGGTTCGATTTCTTTAAATATGCTTGGTGTCAAAACCGGAACCCCACCGTGGAAAGCTCTCTATCTCCAAGTGGATAAAACTGATCAATTGGTAAAACTCCAAAAAAATATTGACCAATATTTAAACGTTTATAGGCATTATGAATTCAATCCCCATTTGAGCCTAGCTTATGGGAATCTTGAAATTAATGAATCTGAATTAGAGAATATTTCTTTTCCTGAAACGATTACCTTTTCTTCCGTAGTTTTGGTGGAAACCCCTGATGATATAAACGATTGGAAATCAATATTTCAGGCTGACCTGATAGGAGGAAAAGTCCTATGAAAAACCCGTATTTAGTTGTGATAGATGTTCAGGAGAAATTATTTCCTGTTATCAATGAAAAAGAAACTTTTCTGGAGA